>NZ_JCBAJO010000001.1:0-136241 GCF_059772245.1 Cupriavidus sp. R6-3 | reverse complement strand
CGTCGAGGCGGATGTGGCGGCCCTGGCCAATCGCCTGCTGTGCCGGACGGCACCGCTGCGGCTGCGCGTGGCCGGCGCCGACTGGTTGCTGCATTTCGAGCCGCATGAGAGCCCCGCGGCGGGCGGCTTGCCCTCGTCCAGCGGCGGGGGTAACGCCCATGCAAACCCCAACCCCAAGGTCAGTGCCAACGGCGGGCTCAACGCAAGCGCCAACGCCTACGCCTTCACGCTCGGCGAGACGCGCGGACAGTTGCTGTTCGATGTGCCGAGCGAACGCCGCCTGCTCGGCGTGGAGGGTGCGGCGGAGACGCTGCCGGCCCTGCTGCGTCAAGCCTTGATGGCCGATGCCCTGGCCCCCGTCGCCGACCTGGTGGCGGCCACGGCCCGGCAGCCGTTCGCGTGGCACGGGGACGGCGGCGGCCTCCGCTCTGGCGCGCCGTGCTTTGGGCTGACGCTGCGGCGCATCGGGGATGGAGCCGGTGGCGCCGATGCGGGCAATGCAGGCAATGGCGGCAACGACCGCCATGTCGCGGCCGCCAGCGAGACGCTGCACGCCACCCTGCAACTGGACGAGCCCGAGCGCCTCGGCGCGCTACCGCTGCTGCAACGCGAGCCCGACGCCCCGCTACCGCCGTGGCTGGCGCAATTGCAGGTGCCGCTCGCCGTGCGCATCGGCACCACCGCCATCGCGATCGGCGAGATGCGCGACATCCGTCCGGGCGACATCGTCGGCATCGAACACTGGCAGACGCATGGCGGCGCGCTCGCGGTCCATTGCACGACCGGTGCCGCGGGCCTGGGCTGGCCCGCGCTGGCCGAGGGACGCCGCATCACGATTCAACGCCCGACCGGCGCCCCCGCCGCGCCGTCGGCTCACGGAGACAGCATGGAAGACCGCAACAACGGGCAGCGCGAGTTGCCCCATCCCGACGCCGCGCCGGCCGCGCTGGACCGGCTGGAAGAGCTGGAGGTGTCGCTGCGCTTCGAGGTCGGCGATGTCTCGCTGGCGCTGGCCGACCTTCGCGAGGTGCGGCCCGGCTATGTGTTCGAACTGCCCCAGCCGCTGAAACAGAGTGAGGTACGCATCGTCGCCGGCGGCCGCATCCTGGGCACCGGCACGCTGATCGCGGTGGGCAACCGGCTCGGCGTGCGCGTATCGAGCTTCGCCGCGGGCGACGCATGAGCGGCAATCTGTACAACCCGGTACTGATCCTCACCGTCATCCTGGCGTTCGGCATTGCGCCGTTCGTCGCGCTGATGGTGACGAGCTATACCAAGCTGGTGATCGTGTTCGGGCTGCTGCGCGCCGCGCTGGGGCTGCAGCAGGTGCCGCCCAATATGGTGCTCAACGGCATCGCGATCATCCTGACCGCGTACATCATGGCGCCGATCGGCGCCGATGCCTTCGACGCGATCGAGCGGCGCGCGCAGAGCAATGCGCCGTTCAACGTGGGGGATGTGGTCACCGTCTACGACTCGGTCAGCGGGCCGCTGAAGGAATTCCTGATCAAGCATACGGAGGAGCGCAACCGCACCTTCTTCGTGCAATCGGCCAAGCGGATCTGGCCCGAGGGCCGCGCCGACGATCTGCAGCCGGACGACATGATGGTGCTGATCCCGAGCTTCACGCTGTCGGAGCTGACGCGCGCGTTCCAGATCGGCTTCATCATCTATCTGGTCTTCGTCGTGGTCGACCTGATCGTGGCGGCGATCCTGCTGGCGTTGGGGATGTCGATGATCGCGCCAACGACGATCTCGGTGCCATTCAAGCTGCTGCTGTTCGTGATGCTGGAGGGGTGGACGCAGCTGATCCAGGGACTGGTGCTGTCGTACCGCTAGGGCGCTGCGGCTGCGGCATCGGCGGCGACCTCGCTCTCGGCCTCGGTCGGTCACCGCCGCCTCAGTCAATCACCGCCGCCTCAGTCGACCACCTCGGCCCCATCACCACCTCGGCCTCAGTCAATTCCCTCAGCCTCAGTCGATCACCTCGGCGCAGGCATCGGTCGGCAGCGCGGCGACATCGCCGATCACGGGCACGATCTTCAGGCCCGCGGAGGCGACCCGGCAGGGAGCGGCAAGCACACCGCAGCCGCCCAACGCAAAGACCGTTGCAAGGACCAGCGGCAACATCATCAGCAATCGTTACATCGGGCACGGCCTCGTCAGCGGGAACGCGCATTGTGCACGATTCCTTGCCTGCCGGCATCCTGGGCTAGCATATGGACTGGTACGCCATTCCGGATCCCTGATGACTGTTGCCGAAACGTCCCACCTGCACGCCCTGCAATCGCCCTTCCCCGTTCTGCTCGCCCGCTGCCGGCGCTGGTATGCCGGCGCGCTGACCGCCTTGCCGATGGTCCTGCTGGCCGCCCTGCTGGCAAGCTTCGCCACCGGCGCACTGGCCCAGCCCCTGTGGTTCGCCAATGGCAAGCCGACTCCCGCCGCGCAGCAGGCGGTGGCCGCGTTGGTCAATGCACCCGCCGACGGCCTCGATGCCGAGGACTACGATGCCAACATGCTGCGCGACGCCGTCGCCAAGGCCGCCAATGGGCCCGCGCTGGCGCCCGAGGCGGCCGATCGCCTCGATGGCGCCCTGACCGCGGCGATGCAGCGCTACCTGTCCGATCTGCACCGCGGCCGCGTCGACCCGCGCAAGGTCCATGCGAACTTCAATATCGCCGAGGAAAAGCCGTTCGACCCGAACAGCTATCTGCGCGCGGCGTTGGCGGCGAACCGCCTGCCGGCCGCGATCCGCGAAGCCGCGCCGACGTTCCCGCTGTATGGCACCTTGCGCGATGCGCTGGCCCGCTACCGCCAGCTCGCCACGCTGCCCCACTGGAAAACCCCGCTGCCCGCGCTGCCCGAAGGCAAGCTGACCGAGGGCAAGAGCTACGAGGGACTGGCCGCAATGGCCCAGCGCCTGACGGCGCTCGGCGATCTGCCGACGGGCACACCGGTTCCGGCGACCTATACCGGACCGCTGGTGGCCGCGGTCAAGGCGTTCCAGGGCCGCCACGGCCTCGAAGCGGACGGCGTGATCGGCCCGGCCACGCTGGCCCAGCTCAATACGCCGCCGTCGGCGCGCGTGCGGCAGATCGTGCTGACGATGGAGCGGCTGCGCTGGACCCCGCTGGCGGAGGGCTCGCGCATGATCGTCGTCAATATCCCCGAGTTCATGCTGCGCGCCTACGAGTTCCACGAGGGCAAGCTCGATATCCGGCTGGAAATGAAGGTGATCGTCGGCAAGGCGCTCGACACGCGCACGCCGCTGTTCAAGGAGGACATGCGCTATATCGAGTTCAGCCCGTACTGGAACGTGCCGCGCTCGATCGCGCAGAAGGAAATCATTCCGCGGCTTCAGCGCGATCCGGCCTATTTCAAGCGCCAGGGCTTCGAGTTCGTGGCCGGTAATGAGGTCATCAAGCAGCTGAACGCGGCCAATATGCAGGCCGTGCTGGACGGTCAGATGCGCATCCGCCAGCGGCCCGGGCCGCTGAACGCGCTCGGCGACATCAAGTTCGTGTTCCCGAACAACCAGGCCATCTATCTGCACCACACGCCGGCGCCGCAGCTGTTCAAGCGTGGCCGGCGCGACCTGAGCCATGGCTGCATCCGCGTCGAGGATCCGGTCGCGCTTGCCAAGTTCGTGCTCAAGGACATGCCGGAATGGACCGAGGAGCGGATCCGGCAGGCGATGGGCGCCGGCAAGGCCAGCACCGTCTCGCTGGTCAATCCCTTGCCGGTAACGTTGGCTTATGGCACGGCCATCGCAAGAGCCGATGGACGGGTATACTTCCTCGCTGACATTTACGGCCAGGATAAAGTGCTCGGCCAGGCGCTGCAGCAGCGCGCCGCGCGCCGAGCCTCGCATACGCCGGCCGTCAGGGCAACGCCGCCGGCCAACCGCGCGGCCAGCGCCCCACCCCCCTGACCTCCTGAGACAAGCAACATCGAGCCAAACGAGCTAGAACATCACATCATGACGTATTCACGTGATCCGGCACGGCGCCGCTTCCTGCAACGCACTGGCGGCCTGGCGCTGAGCGCCGGCCTGACGGCCCTGGCGCCCAAACTGGCGCTCGCCAATGTGCCGGGCGCCCGCGCGCTGGCCTTCGACCACACCCACACCGGCGAGCATCTGTCGCTGGTCTACGCGATGGGCGAACAGGTCCTGCCGCAGGCCCACCTGAAGCTCAATCGCTTCCTGCGCGACCACTATTCGGGCGACGTCGGCACGATTGATCCGGAGCTGTTCGGCGTGCTGTACCAGCTGCGCACGGTGCTGGGCAGCGACAACCCGTTCCAGGTCATCTCCGGCTATCGCAGCCCCAATACCAATTCGCGCCTGCGCAAGACGCGCGGCGGCGGCGTGGCGAAGCACAGCCTGCATATGGACGGCAAGGCGATCGACATCCGCCTGCCCGGCGTGGCGCTCGACGATCTGCGCGACGCGGCCGTGTCGCTGCAGGCCGGCGGCGTCGGCTTCTACCGCAGCGAGAACTTCATCCACATCGACACCGGCCGCGTGCGCCGCTGGGGTTGAACGTTACGCGGCCTTCAGCGCGGCGGTCCCGGCCCTGAAGGTGCGCTTCAGCGATCAAGACGCTGCGCCCCCGCCTTGGCGGGCGCAACGGATCTTGGCGCGGCGGTAGAATCCGCCGTCTCCGGGAACGGCGGGACCGAGCGACCTTCCGCCTCGATCCCGACTCCCAACATCCGATCGGCAATCCGATACGCCGTATTGACCGAGTCCGTCACGCCCAGGTGGCCGTGCCCGACTGCCAGCCACAGTCCGGGGTGGCCATCCGCCGGCCCGACGATGGGCACCGAGTCCGGCATGCAGGGCCGATGGCCCATCCAGCGGGCCGGCGCCGGATCGTCCAGCCTGTCGAAGGTCTCGCGCGCGATGCGCTCCAGCATCGCCGCGCGGCGCATGTCGGGCGGCCGCGACAGCCCGCCGATCTCCACCGTGCCGCCGACGCGCAGTCCCTCCTCCATCGGCGTGACGAAGACCTTGCGGTCCGCCAGCACCACCGTGCGCGTTACGGTGCGCGCGGCGTCGCGAAACTGCACGTGATAGCCGCGCTGGCTTTCCAGCGGAATTTCGAGCCCCAGCGGCGCCGTCAGCTTGCGCGACCACGCGCCCGCGGCCACCACGACCTCGTCGAAGCATTCGTCCTCGCGGCCATCCGCCTCCACCACGCACCAGCGCGGCCGGCCCGCGAAGTCCGCGCGCCGCAGCGCGCGAACCTCGGTCCTGCGCCACTGGCCGCCGCGTTGCTCGAACGCCCGCACGATGGCCTTCACATAGCGCCCCGGATTGACGATGGTCGCGTGATCCTGCAGAAAGACGCCGACCTGATAGCGCTTGCCGACATTGGGCTCCAGCGCCTCGATGCCGGCGCGATCCAGCGTCTCGAACTCGTAGCCGAATTCCTTGCGCATGCGCCAGGAGGTGGCGTCCTTCTGCAGCGCCCCAGCATCGGGATACAGATGCAGATGGCCGCGCTGCATCAGCAGCTCGGGCGCGCCGATCTCCTGCGTCAGCTGCCGATGCCGCTGCACCGCGTTGACGTGGATGGCATGCAGCCGCTCGGCCGCTTGCTCGACGCGACGCGGCGACGCCGACGCGATAAAACGCAGCAGCCAGGGCAAGGCCCGCGGCAAATACGACAACGGCAGATACAGCGGACTGCGTTCGTCCAGCAGCATCTTCGGCAACGAGGCGAGCACGCCCGACATCGCCAGCGGCGCGACCGAGCCCGGGCTGATCGCCCCGGAATTGCCGTAGCTGCAGGCTTGCCCCGGCTCGTCACGATCGATCAGCGTGACCTCGGCCCCGCGCTTCTGCAGTTCGTACGCGATCGCCGACCCGACGATGCCGGCTCCCACCACGGCAACGCGTGGCGGGCGGGACGGTGGGATCGGCGCGTTCTGATGTTCCATGGGAATCGGTGTATGGGTGGATGTCTTGACGGCTTCGAATGTAAGTGGCTCACTATCGCGGGCGCAATAGCGGATATCGGTATGCGATATGTGCGGCGAATCACCGCGGGAGAATGGGGAAATGGGGACGGCGAAGGCAGTGCGGGGATCGAACGCCCGGATCGCGGCGGCGAACGGCGGTGGCAGGCATCGCGATCAGCGCAGCAATGAGCTAGGCGATGAGCGCGGCAACGACAGCCGCTCCGCCAATCCGCTCTTTATCGCCTCGATCGGCAAGGCCTTCGAAGTGCTCGAGCGCCTGGCCGACATCGGTCGCCCGGTCGGCCTGACCGAGCTCTGCCAACACGCGTCGCTGAGCCGCAGCGCGTTGCAGCGCATCACCCATACGCTGACCGCGCTCGGCTACCTGCGCCAGGACCCGAAAACCCGGGCGTTTACGCTATCGGGCAAGGTGCTGCACCTGAGCCACGCGATGCTGTCCAGCGATTCGCTGCGCGACCGCGCCCTGCCCCATCTGGAAGACCTGAATCGCCGCACCGCCGAGACGGTCAACCTGATGGAGATGGAAGGCGACGAGATCGTCTATGTGGTGCGCTTTCCGGGCTTTCGTGCCGTCAGCGTCGATCTGCACGTCGGCTCCCGTCTGCCGATCCACTGCTCCGCCGCGGGGCGCGCGATCCTTGCCGAAATGGACATCGACGACGCGATGCGGCTGCTCGCACGCGTGCCGCGCCGTGCGATGACGCCGCATACGCGCACCGAGCTGTCCGACTTGCGCACGGCCCTGCAGACCGCGCGCAAGCGCGGCTATGCGTTGAACGATCAGGAGTCCTTCATCGGCGATATCTCGATCGCCAAGGCGATCCTGAACCGGCAGCGCGAGCCGATCGGCGCGGTGAACATCGCGGTGTCGACGTCGCGCTGGACGGTCGAGGAAACGCTGCGGCAATTGCTGCCGCAGTTGCTGGTCACGGCACGCGCGATCGAGCGGGACGTCAATGCGCGCTGAGGGCGTTGAGGGGCACTGCCGGCGCTGAGGGCGTTGCGGCCGCTGCCGCCGCCGCTGAGACGCTGAGACGCTGAGACGCTGAGACGCTGAGACGCTGAGACGCTGAGACGCTGAGACGCTGAGACGCTGAGGACGCTGACGGCACGGAGGCCACTGAGGGCACCGCGCGGGCCGAATGCCATCCACCCCGCTGTCAAAAAACTGTCATCAACGCTGCCTACCATCCCGACTGCGCTCCGAAGAGCGGTCCCACTCGATGCCCGGCCACCCGCCGGGCATCGTCGTTTGCAGCGTCGAACTTTCAGATTGCTTTCAACAACATGAAGCCAACACCGAATCCATCTCGCCGCACCCTCCTCAAATTCCTTGCCACCTCGCCGATGCTGCCGCTGGGCTCGGCCTCGGCCGCACTGCTGGCCGGCTGCGGCGGCGACGACGACGCGGACACCGCGCCGAACCCCGGCACGCCGACCGCCACCTTCACCACCGCCGAATTCATCGGCATGAGCGCCCCGACGCTGGCGGCGCCGGCGGCCATGGCCACCACCACGGTCGGCTCCGAGCTGAAGGTCTCGTTCAGCGACGGCAGCAGCCAGACCTACAAGCTCGCCTATCAGCCCTTCTTCATCACCGGCGATACGGTGCCCGACGGCAAGGGCGGCACCGTGGTGGCCGGCGGCTACTTCGACATCCACAACCAGCCGATCCTCGACCGCTCGGTGCCCGGCAGCGAGCGCCAGTTCTTCTCGGACTGCGTCGACGGCAGCTCGCTGCTGACGCTGGCCGATGCCAACGTGCCGGGCGTCAAGGGCAAACCCGTGTTCGCCGTCGTGCAATTCGAATACACCACGCGCGACCAGGCCGGCGCCTCCACCTACGGCATGCTGCCCTCGCCGATCGCGATCCTGACGCTGGATCAGGACCCGGCCACCGGCAAGCTGACGCTGGTCAAGTACCACAACGTCGATACGTCGTCCGCGCGCGGGCTGTGGATCACCTGCGGCGCCAGCCTGTCGCCGTGGAACACGCACCTGTCGAGCGAGGAATACGAACCGGACGCCTTCACGATCGCGTCGAACACGCAGTTCCAGCGCTTCAGCACCTACACCTTCGGCGACCCGACCGCGGCCTCGCCGTACGACTACGGCCATCTGCCCGAGGTCACGGTCAACCCCGACGGCACCGGCTCCATCGTCAAGCACTACTGCCTGGGCCGGATCTCGCATGAGCTGGTCTGCGTCGCGCCCGACGAGCGCACCGTGCTGATGGGCGACGACGCCACCAATGGCGGCGCCTTCATGTTCATCGCCGACCGCGCGCGCGACCTGTCGTCCGGCACGCTATACGTCGGCAAGTGGAATCAAACGTCGGGCACCGGCCCGGGCTCGGCCACGCTGAGCTGGATTCCGCTGGGCCACGCCACCAGCGACGAAATCCGCGCGCTGGTGCGCGGCGGCATCCAGGCCACCGACATCTTCGACGTCAAGACCACCGATCCGGCCGATGCCGGCTATACCCGCATCCCGTTCAACGGCGGCTTCCAGTGGGTCAAGCTGATGCCCGGCATGGAAAAGGCCGCGGCCTTCCTCGAGACGCACCGCTACGCGGCGCTCAAGGGCGGCAGCCTGGGCTTCACCAAGTGGGAAGGCACGACGATCAATGCGCGCGACAAGATTGCCTATATCGCGATGTCCCGCATCGAATCGTCGATGCTGAACGGCTCGGGCGGCGTCAAGGTCGAAGGCCCCTATTCGGGCGCGGTCTACGCGCAGAACCTGCGCGGCGGCCAGGCCGATACCACCGGCGCGCCGATCAACTCGGAATGGGTGCCGGTCGATATGGCCGCCGTCCCCGAACTGATCGCCGAGGACTTTGGCGGCGGCAAGCTCAAGCAGCAGGACGCGCTGGGCAATTTCGCCAACCCGGACAAGATCGCGACGCCGGACAACCTGAAGTTCTCGGAGAAGCTGCGCACGCTGTTTATCGGCGAGGACAGCAATACCCACGTCAACAACTTCCTGTGGGCTTACAACGTCGATACGAAGAAGCTGTCGCGCGTGTTGTCGACGCCGGCCGGCGCGGAATCGACCGGCTTGCATGCGGTCGACGAGATCAACGGATGGACGTACGTCATGAGTTCGTTCCAGCATCCGGGGGATTGGGAATCGCCGTTGCATGACATCGTCAAGCCGACGCTGGATCCGCTGGTTCGGGCCAATTACAAGGATCGGTTTGGGGCGGCAGTGGGATACATCACGGGCGATGCCACTTCGGTGAAGTTGGCGAAGGGATAAGCCTCAGACGCGTCAAAAGAAGCCCGGGCGAGAGAAATCGCCCGGTTTTTTTTATTGACGTCCGGGTCTCACGCCGACCGCGAAGCGGATGTTGAAAGGAAAGACGACTAGACTGTCGCCCTCGGCTGCATCCCGCATGCCGTGCCCCCCGAGGGGGCCGGCCCTTTCACCTATCCCTCAATGACTGACAAGACCCGACAAATCGCCATTGCCCTGATCCTATTGGCGGTCATCGCCATGCTGTGGCTGGTGGGCAACGAGCAGAACAATGCCAGCGACACCGCCTCCTCTTCCGTTGCGGAGGCGTCGCAGGTTCCATCAGCCAGCGCGGCGGGCGGCATTTACCGCGGCGGCACACTCGAACCGTTCAGCATCGACCCAGCGCGATCCGCCGATCGCCTGCAGGTATACCAGGCGGCCGCGATCCTGCAAGACTATCGCGAAGATCGCGACAGCGCCGATCAACGTTATCGCGGGGCGTACTTCATCGTCGAGGGCGTGGCCAGCGGAATTCGACGCGAGGGCGATACGCGGGTCTATCTCGATATCCGCACCACCGACCCGGATCAGCCGGTACGCGCGAACCTGCTGGAACAGCAGAACTGCGGCGCCGCTCGGCCGGTCTGCGAAGTGGAAGCGCGCGCCACGATGGTCCGGCGCGGACAGAAGGTCGCGGTCGAGTGCACCGGTGCGGGCATCGTGGGTACCACGCCGGTGCTCGACGGCTGTCTGCTGCGGGGCGGCGCCAATTGAGCTGAAGAGATCCGGGGCCGGCCGCCTTCCCGAACGCCTTCCTGCTGGGCCCTCCCCCAGTTTCATCCTGCTGTCATTTGCGCCGCGCACAATCGCCCCTGTTCGGCCACCGATGCCGATCGCATGACCGCGCCGGCTTTTTTGCGGCGCACCGCACCACCGGTTGTCCTTGACACCGGTTTTTTTGTGGCTTGAATGAAAACGTTTTCATTTCTCCACACCTCGCCCCGATTCCAGCCGAATGCCTCGTAAACCCGCACCCCTCGCCACGTCGTCCGCGTCGCCCACGCCCTCCAATGGCGCGACGCTGATGAACGTTGCGCAGGCGGCGAGCGTGTCGCTGGCCACGGCGTCGCGCGTGTTCAGCAATCCGGAACTGGTCCGCCAGGACACCGCGGAGCGCGTGTTGCGGGCGGCGGGCGAACTCGGCTTCCGCCCCAACCTGTTGGGTGCCAAGCTGCGGGCACAGCGCACGCGCATCGTCGGCGTCATGCTGCCGACGCTGGAAAATGCGGTATTTGCCGAATGCTGGCGCGGCATCGAGGAGGCAGCGCTCGCGCAAGGCTATTCGCTGATGCTGGTGACCAGCCGCTACGACCCCGCGCGCGAACGCGAGCGGATCGAATATCTGCTGCGCCATCGGGTCGACGGCATGGTGCTGACGGTGGCCGATGCAGCCCGCAGCGCGGTGCTGGACCAGCTCGATGCGGAGCGCGTGCCGTATGTGCTCGCGTACAACCAGGGGACGCGCCGCGGCAAACACTACTGGGTATCGGTGGACAACCGCGTCAGCGCACGCGCCGGCGTGGAGACGCTGATCGCCGCCGGGCATCGGCGCATCGCGGTGGTATCGGGCGCCTTCGCCGCATCGGACCGCGCCAAGCAACGCTATGCGGGTTATCAGGACGCGATGCGCGCGCATGGCCTGGAACCGCTGCCACCACTGTCGCTGCCGGCCCACACGCCCACGCACACGCCGGAGGAGGCCGAGCACATTCGGCGCCTCGTCACCGCGCCGCGCGCACCCACGGCGCTGTTTTGCACCAACGACATGCTGGCGATCGGCGTGATGTCCATTCTGAAGCGCCTGGGACTGTCCGTGCCCGGCGATATTTCCGTGCTCGGCTACGACGGCATCGAACTCGGCCAACTGCTGGAGCCGCCGCTGTCCACGGTCGTGCAGCCCAACAACGAGATCGGTGCCCGGGCGCTGGCTTGCCTGCTGGCACGGCTGAACGCCGCCGGCGCCGACGCCGCGCCGGACCGTGGCCCGCCACGCGCAACGCTGCTGCCGCACGCGATACGTGCGGGCGCCACCGTCGGACCACCCGCCTAGCGCCCGCCGCAGCCGAACCGGCGCGCTTCACTCGCATCGACTTGTGCCGTTTTCCACCACCGCCGTATCTAGATAAGGAGTGCATCATGCAATCGACTTCGTCCTGGCTGCGCCGCTTGCGCTGGGTGCTGCCCACGCTTGGCGCGGTCGTATTCAGCCACGCCGCGGCCGCGCAAACCGCGATCTGCTACAACTGCCCGCCGGAATGGGCGGACTGGGCTGCGCAGATCCGCGCGATCAAGGAAAAGACCGGCGTCACGGTGCCGCACGACAACAAGAACTCGGGTCAGTCGCTGGCCCAGATCGTCGCGGAAAAGGCCAACCCGGTGGCCGACGTGGTGTATTACGGCGTGACGTTCGGCATCCAGGCGCAGAAGGAAGGCGTGACGGCGCCCTACAAGCCCGCCAACTGGAATGACATCCCGGACGGCCTCAAGGACCCGCAGGGCCACTGGTTCGCGATCCATTCGGGCACGCTGGGCCTGATGGTCAATGTCGATGCGCTGCGCGGCAAGCCGGTGCCGCAATCGTGGGCCGACCTGCAGAAGCCCGAGTACAAGGGCATGGTCGGCTATCTCGATCCGGCCAGCGCCTTCGTCGGCTATGTGGGCGCGGTGGCGATCAACCAGGCCCTGGGCGGTTCGCTCGACAATTTCGGCCCGGCGCTGAAGTTCTTCAAGGACCTGCAGAAGAACCAGCCCATCGTGCCGAAGCAGACCGCCTATGCGCGCGTGCTGTCCGGTGAAATTCCCATCCTGCTGGACTACGACTTCAACGCCTATCGCGCCCGCTACAAGGACCGCGCCAATGTCGCCTTCGTGATTCCCAAGGAAGGCACGCTGGTGGTGCCCTACGTCATGAGCATGGTCAACAAGGCGCCGCATCCGGCCGAAGCCCGCAAGGTGCTCGACTTCGTGCTGTCCGACGCCGGGCAAGCGCTGTGGGCGAATGCCTATCTGCGGCCGGTACGGGCCAAGGCGGTGTCCAAGGAGGTCGAGGCCCGCTTCCTGCCCGCTTCGGACTACGCCCGCGCCAAGACCATCGACTACGGCAAGATGGCCGAAGTCCAGAAGGCCTTCAGCGACCAATACCTGAAGGAAGTGCGCTGACGCAGCGCCGGGGCGCACGTCGCTCCGGCCAGCCCTATTTCCGGCTCCTTTCGGTTGGAGACACCCTCACCATGCGCCGTCGCCCCTCTTCACCCAACGCCCGCACGCTGATCGTCTTTGCATTGCCGGCGCTGATCGTTTTCCTGGCGTTCTTCTGCCTGCCAATGGCCAAGCTGCTGGCGGTCAGCGTGGCGGGCGACGACGGCGCCGGCGTCTATTGGACCGTGCTGTCCAGCCCGCGCTATCTGCACAGCCTGCTGTCCACGGTGCTGCTATCGGCATCGGTGACGCTGGTCACGCTGGCGATTGCCGGCGTGGCGGGAACCTTCCTGCAGCGGCATCCGGTGCCAGGCAAGTCGGTACTGGTTGCCATGCTGACCTTTCCGCTGGCGTTTCCCGGCGTGGTGATCGGGTTCATGGTCATCATGCTGGGCGGCCGCAACGGCCTGCTCGCCTCGATCGGCGATCTGCTTGCCGGCGAGCGCTGGACGTTCGCCTATGGCATGGCGGGACTGTTCGTCGGCTACCTGTATTTCTCCATTCCCCGCGTGATCCTGACCGTGATGGCGGCCGTGGAGAAGCTTGACGCCTCGCTGGAGGAAGCGGCCCGCTCGCTGGGCGCCAACCGCTGGCGCGTGGTGCGCGACGTGATGCTGCCCGCGCTGATGCCCGCCCTGATCTCCAGCGGCGCGATCTGTTTTGCCACCAGCATGGGCGCGTTCGGCACCGCCTTCACGCTGGCCACGCAGCTCGACGTGCTGCCGCTGACCATCTACAACGAGTTCACCAACTACGCCAACTTCGGCATGGCCGCCGCGCTGTCGATCCTGCTCGGTGCCGTGACCTGGGCCCTGCTGGCGGTGGCTCGGCATCTGTCCGGCAACGCGGTTGCCGCCACCGCATAGGAGCGCGCCCATGAATTCCATCCGTCGTGGCTATGCCTATTGGGCGCAATTGGCACTGACGCTCGCCGTCTGCGCCTTCATGACCGTACCGGTAGCGCTCTCCGTGCTGGCGGGCCTGACCAACAATATCTTCGTCGGGCTGGAGAGCGGCCTGACCACGCGGTGGGTCCAGGAGGTGTGGGGCCTGTACCGCATCACCATCTTCCTGTCGCTCGGCATTGCGCTCGCATGCCTGGCCTGCACGCTGGTGCTCGGCGTTCCGGCCGCCTACTACATGGCGCTGCGCCGCAGCCGCCTGACCCGGCTGATCGAGGAGTTGCTGATGTTGCCGGTGGCGATCCCCGGCCTGGCGACCGCGCTCGGCCTGATCCTGCTGTATGGCGGCCTGCCATGGTTGCGCACCAGCTGGGTCTTTATCCTGATCGGGCATGTCTTGTTCACCCTGCCCTTCATGGTCCGGTCGGTACTGGCCATCATGTCGGCCATCGACATCCGCACGCTGGAGGACGCGGCCGCAAGCCTCGGCGCCACGCGCATGCAGCGATTCTTCACGGTGGTGCTGCCCAATTGCCGGCAAGGCATTCTCGCCGGCGCACTGATGGTCGTGACGCTGTCCGTCGGCGAATTCAACCTGACCTGGATGCTCCATACCCCCACCACGCAGACACTGCCCGTCGGACTCGCGGACAGCTATGCATCGATGCGGCTGGAAATCGGCTCCGCCTACACCATCGTGTTTTTCCTGATGATCATTCCCCTGCTGGTGGTGATGCAGATGGTGTCCGCCATGGGTGCACGCGCCCAGCGACATCCGGTACAGGACACGGCCGTGCCGTTCGCCGGCACGGTCACCACTTCACTGAACCCACCAGTCGGTCTGGACAGCGCGCCGCAGTCCCAGCCCCAGCCACAAAGGGAGGCCCCCCGCCATGCATGAGCCCACCACCATCGCCCTGCGCCACTGCGGCAAGACGTTCCCCGATGGCACGCGCGCCCTCGAACCGCTGGATCTGGACATCGGCGCCGGCGAAACCGTCGTGCTGCTCGGCCCCTCGGGCTGCGGCAAGACCACCACGCTTCGCATGATCGCGGGCCTCGAATTTCCCGATACCGGTGGCCAGGTGCTGTTCGGCGGCGCCCCGGTCACGCATCTGCCGATCGAACAGCGGGGCGTCGGCATGGTGTTCCAGAACTATGCCCTGTTCCCCAATATGACAGTGGCCGAGAACATCGGCTACGGCCTGCGCGTGCGCAAGGTCGATGTGCAGACCCGCCGGCGGCGCGTCGACGACATGCTGGCCATGATGCAGTTGAGCGCCTTCGCCAATCGGCGGGTCGACCAGCTCTCCGGAGGCCAGCGCCAGCGCGTGGCCCTGGCGCGCGCCATCGCCGTGCAGCCGCGCGTATTGCTGCTGGACGAACCGCTGACCGCGCTCGATGCCAAGCTGCGCGACGCGCTGCGCGCCGACATCAACCGCCTGCTGCGCAGCCTGCGCATCACGACTGTCTATGTCACGCACGACCAAGCGGAGGCGATGGCGCTGGGCGATCGCATCATCGTGATGGACAAGGGACGCATCGCGCAAAGCGGTACGCCGCAGGACGTGTACCGGAATCCGGCCAATGCCTTCGTCGCGGACTTCATCGGCACCATGAACCGCTTGCCGGCGGCCGCGGCTGACCACGTGTGGCGCGTGCCGGGAGGCGCGTTGCCGCGTGAGGCGCAACACATCGCGGTGGCGCAGGCCGAGCTGATGTTCCGGCCGGAGGACGTGTCGCTGACCGACGCGCCCGGCGCGCCCGATGTCCATGTGACCGGCAGCGTCGTCACCGCGCTGTTCCTCGGCCATGCGACCCGGCTACTGGTCGACGTGGGCGCCCCTGCCCCGATCGTGCTCGATACCGCGCGACGCGACCGCTGGTCGGCCGGCGACCGCGTTGGCCTGCGCATCGATACCAGCCATCTGGTGACGGTGCCCGCCGAGGCGACACGGAGCGCGGCATGATGCAGACCGCTTCCCAGGCCACGCCCTACCTCGTCGCCCACATCACGGATCTGCATATCAAGGCCGGCGGCAAGCTGTCCTACCGCCGCGTGGATACCGCCGACGCGCTGCGTCGATGCATCGATACGCTGTTGGCGCTGCCCCAGCGCCCCGACATTGCCGTGGTCACCGGCGACCTGGTCGACTTCGGCAGCGAGGACGAATATCGCTTCCTGCGGGGCATTCTCGAAACCTTACCAATACCGGTGCGGCTGATGCCCGGCAACCACGACAGCCGGGACGCACTGCGTCGCGTGTTTGCCGATCATGCCTATCTATTCGCCGCGGGCGATGGCGATTCGCCCGTGCACTACCGCATCGACGCGGGGCCATTGACGCTGATCGCCTTCGACTGCACCGTGCCGCGCCATAGCGGCGGACGCGTGGACCCCGATGCGTTGCCATGGCTGGAAGCCGCGCTGGCAGCCGACCCGCAACGCCCTACGCTGCTGATGCTGCATCACCCGCCCTTCCACACGGGCATCGGTCATATGGACCAGCAGGGCCTGGAGAACGCCGCGCTGCTCGAGGCCGTGGTCCGGCGCCATCCGCAAGTCGAGCGCGTGCTGTGCGGCCATCTGCATCGGCATATCACCCGGCGCTTCGGCGGCACCATCGCCATGACCGCGCCCGGCCCGGCCCACCAGGTGGCACTGGACCTTGACCCGCAGGCCCCTTCGCGCTTTCGGATGGAACCGCCGGGGTTTTTGCTGCATTGGTGGCATCCGGTGCATGGGTTGGTTACCCATGCGGCACCGATTGGGGATCATGGGCCGGTGTATCCGTTTTTTGACGAGGGGGGGAGGTTGATTGATTGAGGGGGATGCGGTGAGCGGAGGCAATGGGTGCAAGCGGTTCGCGGTTTCTCGGAACAACTTTGCAGGTCGCGCGTCAGTATTTGGCTTGCACGGGACACTGCCCGCTATCGGCCAACAACGGTCGTCCGAGGATCAACTTCCAAATCGGACATCCGACCTTCGGATATCCTCAAGTATCACAACTGCCTAGATAGGGGTGGCATGTCCGTGTCGGTTAAGCCGAGATATCTTTCACGCGCGAGGTGAGTCGCCTGGCGATTTGATCTGACTACCGGCCCACTGCGATAATGCCAACGCGCTTACCCGGTGAGCCGTTGCCAACGTCGGCACGCTACCCCCGGAAGCCGACGGAGGACCGCCGTGTCGCTTGAGAGAACCAAGAAACAACTAATCGAACTGCTCGAAAACGTCGATAACCACGTCGTCGCCTTGTCAGGCAGGTGGGGAACGGGCAAGACCCATCTTTGGAACGAGGTCAAGGCGGAATCCAACGACGTGAAGGTCAAGAAGTCGCTCTACGTGTCGCTGTTCGGCTTGTCGAGTATTGACCAAGTCAAACGCAAGCTAATGGAGGGGGCTTTGCCTGACGCGGCGGTGGGCGGCGGCAAGCTTGAGGTCGTTAAGAATTTGTTCACGAGCGGGGTGAAAGCTGCGGCCGCCCACTACAAGGCACTCGCAGCCATCAATGATCTCAACTTGCTGCTCGTCGCGCCACTCGCTTTAAGGGAGAGGGTGATCGTCATTGACGACATCGAACGCAAGCACGCGAAGCTCGGGATCGACGAGATCCTCGGCTTCATTGACGAATATTCCAAGGAATTCGCGACTCGGTTCGTTCTCGTTCTTAACGATGACCAGCTTGCGACAGAGGGCGAGCAGCGGATGCTTTGGACGACGTTTCGAGAGAAAGTGATCGACCAGGAGATCAAGCTCTCGACGACACCAGACGAAGCGTTTTCAATCGCGATCAAGCTCCTGCCCTCGCCCAAATACGAGGCAATGCTAAGACCGGCCATCATCGCGTGTGGCCTCACGAACATTCGGATTATTGGGAAGGTGATCCGGGCAGCCAATCAGATCCTCGCGAATAGAGATCTGAGCGACTCGATTCAAGCGCGAGTCGTGCCCTCGATCGTTCTCTTCGGAGCCATTCATTACCGAGGGCTTGAGGATGGTCCCGACTTCCAGTTCGCTTTGAACGTCGGAAATCCGGAGTGGTCAACGTTCCTTCGTGACGAGAAGAGGGAGCCCACCGAAGAGGAAAAGCGCGAAGACCGTTGGCGGATGCTCATGAGCGAGCTCGGCATCGACCGATGCGACGATTTCGAGAAGGTTCTCGTGGAGTTCCTGGAATCCGGCCTTTTTGAAAGTGAAAAGGTCCAGGCTATCATCGAACGTTACGTTGGCGAGGCGCGAACCATCGAGGCTCGACAACGTGCCCGCAACTTCATCAGAAAAGTGATCTGGGACCACCGGGCGACCGATACGGATCTCATTGCAGAAGCCGCTGGTTTCTCCGCCATCGCAGGCCTGCTCGATCCCTATGTCGCCACGGAACTCCACGGAGTTCTATGCGAATTGGATGGCGGGCAGCATTTGGCTGGGCAGGTGATCCAAGCCTGGATTGCGGTGTTCCAGGCGCGTGGAGGCCCCACTCCGGAAGACGACAACAACCCGTTTGGCAGCCCCTTGCATCCGGACATTCAAGCCACATTCAACAACGCCGTCTTGCAACAACAGGCTCAGGCAACCGTGGTAGAGGCCTGCAACCACATCATCGAGCACAGTGGTTGGGGCACGTTGCAAGAAGTTGTGATGAAGCGGGCGACGGCCTGCGATTTTGAGTCGGCCATCCGAGAGATGGGCATCGACGACTTGCCGAGATTCATGCGCCGCATGATTCAGATGCGACTCCAACGAGGCACCTACGATCAGCACTTCGGTCACGCGACGGACCGCTTCATGGAGGCGTGCCGAGCGATTGCGAACGATCAGAGTCCCGAATCAGCGCGACTTAGCAAGCTGGTGAAGAGGTTGTTTGCCACAACGGCGCTGGCCATCGAGCTGGAACCAGCACAAGCCAATCAGCCGACTGGTGACGCCAGCAGCCTTAAGCAGAATAGAAACGAGACATCGGTTCTTGAAACTTGAACGAGAGCAATGGGTCGACAATATCCTGTGCCCCCGCAAGCCCTAACCAGACCACGCAGAGGGCGGAAAACGGTCATGAGTAGACGTGTGAAAATTGTCGACAATCCCCATGTACGGCCTAACGTAGGCGTCCTTCCGATTGCGAAAATGATGAGTTCGACGACATCTGGCAGTGCAGAGCCTTCCACCGCGCATCGGCTTGTGATCGTCGAGGGCATTATGGGTTGAGGCAAGTCAACGACGATGCGCCTCATTGCGAAACATCTGCAAGAGGCGGGGCAGCCAGCGTTGCCGGTCCACGAGAGAACAGAGCCCCACCCCGTGCGCGCGACAGACGAACTTGAACACTGGTTTGAACCGTGGCGGGACGCGACACCACAGTATCTCGCGGACCGTGCTCTAGCCAGGTGGAAAGCCTTTGTCGAGGCGACACAGGCGGAGACCCCCATCCCAGTAATGGACGGCCAACTGTTTCATGGAGACCTGACCCACCTGCTGCTGATGGAAGCCGAGTCTGCGTTGATTTTCGACTACGTACAGGCGCTAGCCGCAGTCACTGCTCCGCTCAATCCGTTCGTCCTTTACCTTTGGCAGGAGGATGTCGAAAAAGCTGTACGGACTGTCTGTGCGGAGCGTGGCGCCGAGTGGATCGAATATCAGGTGAACTGGAAGCTCGCGGCCCCTTACTGCGCGCGAAGGGGTTACAAGGGGTTAGAAGGGCTTATTCTCCTATATCGCGATTACCGCCGACTCACCGATGATTTGTTTCGCCAGCTACCGTTAGCCAAGCTCGCAATTGAGAACTCTGCAAGGGACTGGCCTGCCTATGAGAGGCAAATTCTGCACGAGTTGCGGCTGCCGGGGTCTGGTGTCGACGCCAATTGATATGGTTATTTTGTGCAGTCATTGTATGACGGTCGCGCGTGCTGTGTGGCCATCTGCATCGGCATATCACCGGGCGCTTTGGCAGTACCATCGCCATGACCGCGCCCGGCCCCCCCAGGTTGCACTGGACCTCGACCCGCAGGCGCCTTCGCGCTTTCGCATGAAACCGCCGGGGTTCTTGCTGCACTGGTGGCATCCGGTGCATGGGTTGGTTACCGATGCGGCGCCGATTGGGGATCATGGGCCGGCGTATCCGTTTTTTGATGATAGGGGAGGTTGATTTGATTGATTGATTGTTCAGGGGATGGGGTGAAACGCCGTGCCGATACACAACGTCTCACAGCTCCCCCACCCTCTCCGGCATCACGCGAACATATCACCCCGCGGCCGTATCGCCTGCCCCGCTACCAACTGCCCGAGGCATTGCGCCAGCAACCCAATGCTGCGCGCCGTGGCAAACATCCCAATGATGCCCGGCATGGACAAAGCCGTGGCCTTCCTGGAGACACCCCGCTACGCCGCGCTCAGGGGCGGCAGCGTGGGCTTCACGAAGTGGGAAGGCACGACGATCAATGCGCGCGACAAGGTCGCCCATATCGCGATGTCCCGCATCGAATCGTCAATGCTGAACAGCTCCGGTGGCGTCAAGGTCGAAGGCCGGTACTCCGGCGCGGTCTACGCGCAAAGCCTGCGCGGCGGCCAGGCGGATACCACCGGCGCGCAGATCAATTCGGAATGGGTTCCGGTCGATATGGCCGCCGTCCCCGAGCCGATCGCCGAGGACTTTGGCGGCGGCAAGCTCAAGCAGCAAGATGCGCTCGGCAACCTCACCAATTGGGTTGATACGTGTTGAATCCGATCGTCGTCGAAGGCTCGTTTCGCACGTTGAACAAAACATCCGATTCCATATGACTCAAATCGCCTCGGGATTTCCAACACGGGTTGACGTGGATTTGCGCCTCCAGGAAGCGAGAGCTCTGAAGGACGAGCGATGGAAGGGTTCTCTCTCTTGCCAATGTCAGGCAAATGAGGGCCCGAATTTTTTTTCGTTTAAAATACTCCCACTAAAATATCTGCCATCGGCAAAAGCGGGGGAGACACATGGCGGCAGTCTTTGTTCACGTTTCGGACATCCACTTTGGTCAAGAGAAGGATGATCGAGTTCACATCCATGCTGACGTAAAGCAGCAGCTGATCGCCGATGCCAGGGAAGTCGTCTCCGAAATAGCTGGCGGGGTCGCTCATGGCATCTTGGTCACTGGAGACATCGCCCAGTCGGGAAAGTGGTCGGAGTATGAGAAAGCCGGCAAATGGCTGGATGAACTGGCAGCGAGTATCGGCGTCGAAATCCACCGCGTGCAGATGGTACCGGGGAATCATGATCTCGACCGATCCAAGCTTTCGTTCTCTGGGAAACAGATCCTCGACTATATTCGTGCGGGCGGCCCCGAGGAATACGAGGACATCCTCAACAACCCAACCGATAGAGCAGCGCTCTTCGCCCGTTTCGAGGACTACGGCCGCTTCAGCTTTGGCTACAATTGCCCTCTCAATAACGAGGGCGCGTTTGCTTCCGAAATGGAGGTAACACTTGCGCCCGGTCGAGCGATCCGCTTTATCAGGCTCAATTCCGCACTACTTTGTCATGGTGAAGAGCGAGACGAAAACCCCGAGCTCCTAATCGGCGCGCGCCAGTTCACCATCCCACGCACAAATGGGGTAGAGAATATCGTTCTCGTCCACCACCCTTTGAACTGGTACAAGGACCAGGATCAGGTACGGGACTACATTCGCAGTCGAGCTCGAGTTTTCATCTCGGGCCATGAACACGACCCAAAGGTATCTGTCGACAACGTCGAGGCGGGCACCGACGTGATGATGCTTGCCGCCGGAGCCACGGTTCCCTATAAATCCGACGACATCTTCACTTTCACCTACAACATAATAGAGTTCGACTGGGATGAAGAAATCGACGGGCTGTCGGTAACAATCCACCCTCGGGCTTGGAACCCACAACGTACCCGCTTCGAACCTGATCACAAGCGCCTGGGTGGAAAGCATCCGAGGTTCCGGTTAGCTTGTCCGTTTTTTCGCAATGGCGATGGACCAGTTTCACCTAGAACCACCAAGCCGGCTGATGCACTGGCAGCACCACAGGCAAGCGCAAGTTCCGTCGAGCCGATCATCGAGATGGCTCCGACGGCATCGACGCAAGGAGAGCCACAGCAGATGTCACCGAAAATAGAAGGCTATGAGACTGCTCGGCTCCGTTTCTTTCGTGACTTGTTCGAAGGGGAGCGTCTGCGCATCCTCGTTGAACTCGACGCACTATCGGAAAACTCCGATGAAGGAATGTCGCAAAATCTGGAACGCAGGCTATTTGACATGCTCGTCCGGGATGGAAAACTGAAAGACGTCGAAAAGATGATAAACGAGCTGATTGATGAGCGGACTTACGAGGCGAAATAATGGAAAATATCTCGGTTCACATGCGAATTTCTGGCGTCAAAGTAAGCGACGACGATGTCAATTCCCGGCGGGCGGCGGCGGCCAGCCTAGCAACGACTTGGGGAAAGGAAAAGATTGTCTCGAAAATTCTGTCTAAGGCAGCGGAGGTCGCTGAAGCTCTCGGTGGCGATGGCAACCCTTCACCAGCGCTCGGAAGTGAAGTCCAAGGTGCAATCCAGAAAAAGTCGCCCTCATTCCTGTATGAGGAGCGACCGCTAGAGATCGGCGTATGCGCCGGCATGGCGATGGTCGCCATCTTGGCCGGCAGCCCTCGGAACAACGGCTGGCTAATCCCTGACGTCTATGCAGCGGCGCTGTGGTCAGTCCTTTCTTATCAGCCAGTCCTGGAGGCCGAGCGACGTGAGAAGCTCCGTCGGGAAGTCCTTGATGCGGCCAGGAACTGGAGCGTTACCTCTGCCGAAAAGGCAAGAGAGCGGACCGTTGTCAAAGATCCCTCTGAGGTTGAGGTCAGCATCGACGAGAGTAAGGCAGTGACCCACAACTTCAGCGAAGCGGTAGCCGATACAGTAGAGGCGCTACGCCGCAATGCCGCTCTCGACCGAGAGGAACTGGATTTTCTGTGGTGGGCACAGCTCGGTCGGAGCCGACTACTTAACAGACAGCTATCAGCGATCTCCGAGCCTACACGGATTGTAGCTGCCGGCATCGAAGGTGCGAAGATGCTTCGTCGCCTTCCTTGCGAAGTACATCGCGAGATCGTTCTCCGTACGCTTGACCAAGATCCAGAACTGGATCTTGCAGAAATACTTGCGGCCGTCGGCGACGACCGCGCGGCCCTCGTTGCAGCGTTCGGCGAAGGTAGTGTCGCCGACCATCCAACCGTTTTTCCTCTCCTCCACGCATTGGCCACCGGTGAAGTGCGCGACGCAGGTTCGGCGGTGAAGCGGCGTGTTTCGGAGTGGGGCGAGCGAGCCTTGCTTGAAGCCGGGTTCGCCACGGTCATTTCGCTAGGCGCGGCCAAGCTATGAGCGGATCTTGCAATTTCGACGCTTGTACCGTTGACGAGACAGGCATCTGCGCGCTCGCGCGGGACCCACAATCCTGCTCCAACCGCGTGACGAGCGTAGAAGGCGGTGAGACATTGATCAATACCAGGATTGATAATGAGCTAGCGTCCGAATCCGGTGACCGACTCGGCGCGGCAGTGCTCGATCAACCCGTACGTGCCAGCGCGTTTCCTTCCAGTCGGACGCTCGGATTGCACGATTTGAATGCCATCATGGGCGCCAGATACGTCAATGTGATTGGCATCCTCGGCGATCCTGAGTCCGGCAAGACGGCGTGCTTGGCCAGCCTTTACCTGCTGGTCTCACATGCGATGCTGACGGGATGGTCATTCGCGGAGAGCAGAAGTCTGGCAGCCTTTGAGGAGATTGCGCGCGGCGCCCGTGATTGGAACCATGGTAACGTGCCTGAACAAATGACAGTTCACACTGAGTTAGCGGACGATCATCGCCCTGGCTTTCTCCATCTGAGGCTCGCCAGGCTTTCGGACGGCCGACGCGTTGATCTCGCGCTTCCCGACCTACCGGGCGAATGGACGCAGGCTCTGGTTAACACGGCCAGATCGGATCGGCTCGACTTCATGAAGTCGGCCGACGCCATCTGGATTGTGCTCGATGGCCGGTCGCTAGCCGACATCGAAAAACGGCAGGGACTCATAGCCCGCGTAGGCCAGCTCGCAGGGCGCCTGAACACGATGCTGGACGCACACACCCCGCGCTTGATGGTCGTGGTGACTCATCGAGACTTGCATGTCCTTAACGCTAACGTAGCAGACCGCTTGCACGCGGAACTCGCCCGACGCGGTGCCCGAGCCGAAATAGTTGGCGTGGCGCCCTTCTCCGATGATCCTGAAAACGTGCCGGCAGGATTCGGCATCGCCGATTTGATTAACCGGACAATCGGGCAGCCGGATGCTCGTCCGACCTTCTGGCCTTCGACCGAGCCCACGGAGGGAAGCCGCGCCTACCTGGCCTATAGGAGGGACCAATGAGCCGATCGATCATATTGCTTGGCGGTCCGGACTCCGGGAAGACAAACTATATTGGTCGCCTATGGCGGGCGCTAGACGTCGGAGCAGGTGCCCTGCATGCTGCGGAGCAACCAGAGAACATCAACTTCGTACTTGAGGTTGCCGATCACCTGTTTCAGGGAGGCTTCGCCCCGCGCTCCGAACACAGCGACGCTCGTCGCGACTTTGAGGTTGTAGTCGCCGCGACGAAAAACGGCCCTAGGGCGAGGGTCGTGGTACCGGATATTTCCGGGGAACTTTGGCGCAACGCTGTCATCGACAGCGAAATTGACCCTGATTGGATGAATGAACTTCGGCAAGCAGACGCCGCGCTTCTCTTCGTGCGAGTCAATTCCGATCAGAATGTGCGGCCGCTCGATTGGGTAACGTCGCGCAAAATGCTGGAAAGACTTGGGGGCGAGGAGGACCAGGGTCTCCCGACACAGGTGATGCTGTGTGAGCTGATCCGCTTTCTTGAAATTTCCCTTGCAAATCGCCAGGACGGCGGCCTACCGCGCCTCTCGATCGTTGTTACCGCTTGGGACATCGTCGACCCTGGCACGTTCAATCATGGGCCTGCGGCATATCTGGAGCGTGAATATCCCCTTGTCGCCGGCAGGCTAGCGGACCTAACGCGTCTTGATGTCCAGATCTTTGGATTAAGCGTTGTCGGCGGCGACCTCAAGTACGATCCCAACTATCGGCAAACGTTCCTAGAAGCGGGGCTTGATGATAAGGGTTGGGTCGCTGTACGTGACGAGAATGGATGGCGGAAGAATCCTGACGTCACGCTGCCCATCGCCTGGGCAGTCGGCCTGTGAAACCATGATCACCGCAGAAGTTCAAGTCCATGGCTATCGCAAGGGGCACCAGCTCCTCGCGTCTTCGTTGATGCTGCCCAAGGACGACCAAGCAGTGGTGGATCGTCTGTCTGACGTTGCCGGACCTCTGCGCCCGAAGGAACAGTTCTCACCCTATCTGTCAGCCTATCCGCTGCCAAGTGGTAGCCACTACGTCATTGCCAGGACATGGCAGGACCTGACCGTTGCCCGGGCGGGCTGCGTCCGAACCAAGAGCATGCTGCTCGACACAGAAGTCTGGTCTCGCAGGACGTCGATAACTTCCATCCTTCGCCTACTCAGTTCGGCCGAACTGCCGACCGAAGCGGACGCGATACGCATTGAACTAGAGGAGCAGCCTGAAGACCGGCTTCCTCCCGCCCCCGACTTCGGCGCAAGCGAGTTGCTCGAGGCGCTTTTTCTGGAAGACGCGAAACCGGTGGCGGTGTTTGATGCACCGGATCCCGAATTGATCGCGTTACGACTGCTCATCGCCCTTTGGCCGGCCATGCGACGTCGATTTTCGCTTTCGACGTTCGCGCTCTCACCCCGTAAAATAGCTGGCCGCGACCTAGACCTCGTCTTCGCACCTTCGAGTGCAAAGGCTAAGTTTTCCGACTGGCAAGGGCGTCGAGTGGACGGCAGATCGGCACAGGCAGACCGACATAGATGGACGGGCACGATTGTGCGCCGTGTCTTCGACGCACCGGTGCCAAGGCTGCTGTCCGATCGTGAGATAAATCTGCTGGGCGATCGCAACGCGGACAGCGCGGCTGTCCTGCGAATAGCATTGTTGTGGGACGAGTTGATGGACAAGCTCGACCGATCGCCCACCGCCGCCTTGGGGTTGTTGGATATCGCCAATTCAGGATTGATTGCCAATGCAGCGGCAATGAAATCACTGGAACCTCGGCTAGCCAAAGCCACCCTACGGGCTGCAGACAATTTACCCCCTCATAACGCTTGGGACTTCGTTGGAGCGATGGCGCGAAAGATGCGGGGGTACGACATGCCAGCCGGTCGGAAGGCAGTTGTACAACTGGCAGCACTTCTCGCGGAGCGCACGCCCGATGGTGCGATCAGCCTGTTGAAACAACCCGATCCGGACGGTGCAATCGACGAATTGGTCCCTAGCGTGGCCATCGGCCTCGGCAACGGAGCTGCGCCGCGCGTGGAGCAGATCCTTGCCGAAGCGCCGGCGGACATTATCGCGCGCCTGATTTCGCAAGGTGGTCCGCTGACTCATCGCATCGCTCAGGATAGTAATCTCATCCGGAAAATGGGCGCAGTTCTGGCATCCGTGGACAGAGAGCTCGCGGACAGAGCCGGGGCCATGTTGCTCCCCTACTTGATCGAAGACCGGCAGCTTCCTGCCGCCGCAGCCATCTTCAAGCAGTTGGACGTCGAAGGTATTGCTGCGGAACTGTGTTGGCTCAGGGACGCGGGCGCCTTCCAGGCGAAGTTGCTTTGTTCTGCGCTCATCGATCGGGCACGGGAGATCGGCGGACTGGCAGTCCTCCGCGACGTCCTGATCTCGTCAGATGCTTCGCCGGGCAGGGATGCATTACTCGATCTTACGCTGGACGCGATCGGGACGGACATGCATTGGATTCTCAATGAAGACCGGCTGTCCGAAAAGCTGGCTGCTGAGCTGCTCACCAGCGTACTGCGGCGTGCCGACCACAAGGCCTTTAATGAGCTATTCACCGATGAGGGAATTGCGGAGCGGGTGGTTTCGCGCCTACCAGATGACGCAGTTGACATACTCACTCGAGCTGCATCACTCGATATTCCAATTAACACCTATGTGCACATCATCCGATTCCTGATCCCGAAGATCAACGATGCTCAAAAATTTCGGATTGCCCAGCAAGCAATGGAAGCCTGTCTGCGCCACCCGTTGGAGGGCGACGATACCGCATTTCTATCCATGCTGCTTGGCATCCTCGGCTCACAATTGGACGGCGCTTGGGTTGCCAGGGTAGGGTTAGAGCGCGGCAACGACGCAGCGATCGCAAGCCGGAACCTGATCGTCTTTGAGAAAGCACCGTCTGCAGCGCGCGTGCGCATTGTCGAGGCTGTCGATGAAATCGCCCGCGCTTTGCAGGGGCGCCACGCCATCGATCTGACGGGGGAGGCCAACGAAGCCTGCGCAACGCTCATGTTCGACGCGGAAAAGACCTCGTATATGGCCCTAGTCAATGCTGCCGGTTTGCTCTTGCCGTCGCTACTGAGCGCTCGTAGCCAGCCTGTCTCTCTTATGGTTGCGGCTTTGTTCCCTGTAGTCTATCGAGAACTCGCAAAGGCCGACGAGGTACCCAGCGTCCTCAAGTTTGTTCCCTTCTATGATTGGGACCGATGCAAAGCAGCGCGCCGGGAGCTAGTCGACGCCTTCATGTCATCCTCATGGGATCCTGGCGATTTGGCGCTAACCGCATGTCGATGCGGAGACGTCGCCCTGATCCTCGCCCGAGTGGCGGATTCGTTCCGCGGCGAGAAATATCTCGCGCGAATAGAAGATGATCTAGGTCACCTGAACAAGGAAAACCAGCGTACCGTGAAACGTGCAATTGTGGATATCAGGTCAAACAAATCGCATGAATTTGACTAGTAACTAGCAGCTTTCATAAAAGCTCGATTACGGTGTCGAAGGTTCCGCCATGATTGTGAATAGATGGGGGCGGGATAGCATGAGCGCCAAGCCGGCTTGCACGAGCTACCGACACGCTGGCGATGCCGGCACACCCATTTGGGGACGCCTTGCCGTCGGATCACTCGAACCCGACGCGGCTTAACTATGCGAACGTCATTGAACGCCGCGTCCACTTGCCCCCTCACCTCTCCACCATCGTCCCCGGCACCACCCCAACATACCTCCCCCGCGGCCGTATCACCTGCCCCACCCCCAATTGTTCCAGGCTGTGCGCGAGCAATCCAATGCTGCGCGCCGTAGCAAACATCGCGAACGCAGCATCGTCCGGCAACCCGTAATGGATAACCATCGCCGCCAGCGCGACATCGATATTCGGCTGCAGCCCCGTCAGCCTCGTCGCCTTCTCGATAAAACGCACTATCGCTTCCGGCGGATCAAACAACGCCAGCAACGCTACCGCCCGCGGATCGCCATCGGGATACAGGTGATGCCCAAAACCGGGCAAAGGCAACCCCGTAGACAGATGGTGCGCAATCACCTGTTCCTCGCCCTGCCGCGCCACTTCATCGAATAGCGCCTTGACGCGGCCCGAGGCGTCGCCGTGCAAGGGGCCGGAGAGCGTGGCGAGCCCTCCAAGCAGGCAGGCCGGCAGCGATGCGCCGGTGGATGCCGTGATGCGTGCGGCAAAGGCGGAGCTCGTCAGTTCGTGGTCGACCAGAAGAACCATGGCCGTCCGCAGAAGCTCAGCCACGTGCGCCGGCTGTTTCCACCCTTGGGCAAAGCGAAGGTGCAGCGGCTGTTGGCCCGGTTGCGCGCCGAACGCGTTGGCGAGTTGGCCGACCAGGCTTTGGCATTCGACATGCAGGACCCTTGTCATGCGGCCGTGCGTGGAGTGGCCGGTGGCGGCCAGGGTAGCGAGGGTCTTGAATGCCGCGACACGGCCGGGGTTCGCGACGCGGGTCGAGCATGAGAAGTCCACCGGTTGCTGCGCGTCCCATAGCAATTGCGCCACGTCTTCGAGGGTGGCCGAGCCAGCCAGGGACACCGCGTCCTGTCCTCGGTAGTACAGCCGCTCGCGCACGAACGTGGAAAGCGCGGTCGGGATGCTGGGTTCCGCGCCAAACAGCGTATTGGTTGCGAGGGTTTCGTGCTTGCGGCCGGCCTGTTTGCGTTTGGCGAGGCCCGCCACGTCCTCCGCGCGGTACAGGCTGCGGCGCGTGTCGGCCGGGTCGGTCATCACCTCCAGCTTGCCGCGGCTGACATAGGCATAGATCGTCTGCGGTCGCACGCCGAGCTGTCGGCATGCCTCGTCCATCGAAATCCAGGAGCTCATGATGACTCGTAACGTTTATATGTTGATTTTATAGATCAATATTGCCATGACGATCAAGTATTACCTACTATGCCGTCAACGTTCAACGCCTCGCTAAACACCACACGCTGACGCACATGAAGCCGCAAATCCTGCAACTGAATCCCATCCTGATTCCCGCCATCAACGACGAGCTCGCCTCGCTTTATGACGTCCACAAGTTCTTCGAGATCGTCGATCAGGCGGCGTGGTTGCGGCAGTACGGGCCTTCCATCCAGGCCGTCATTACCGGCGGACACACGGGGATTTCGCGGGCGATGCTGGAGCAGTTGCCTGCGCTGAAGGTGGTGGCCATCAATGGCGTGGGCACCGATGCGGTGGACCTGGAATATTGTCGTGGCCGGAATCTGGCGGTTACCGCGACCCTCGGTGCGCTGACCGAGGATGTGGCCGACCTTGCGATCGGTTTGCTGATCGCGGCCTGCCGCAATATCTGCGCGGGGGATCGTTTCGTGCGAGATGGCCAGTGGGAGTTGTACCCGCAGCCGAGCGCGATTCCGCTTGCCCGCCGCTTCAGCGGCATGAATGTCGGCATCGTCGGCATGGGGCGTGTCGGCCGGGCGGTGGCGATGCGGGCGGCGGCCTTTGGCTGCCCCATCCGCTACACCGACCTGCGCCGCATGGATGACGTGTCCCACGAGTTCGTGGCCGACCTGCGCGAGCTCGCGCGCCGCAGCGATGCGCTGGTGCTTTGCGCAGCGGCCGACAAGGCGGAGGGCATCGTCGATGCCGCGGTGCTCGACGCGCTGGGGCCGCGCGGGTATCTCGTCAACGTGGCGCGTGGTCGGCTGGTCAATGAGGCGGACTTGGCCGAAGCCGTGGCGGCCGGCCGCATCGCGGGCGCGGGTCTGGATGTGTTCGTCGACGAGCCGCGCGTACCGCTCGTCTTGCGCGAGTCCGATCGCACGACGCTGCAGGCTCATCGCGCCAGCGCGACCTGGGAGACCCGGACCGCGATGGCACAGATGGTGCTGGAAAGCGTGGCGCAGGCGCTGGCCGGCGGCCGGCCGATGATGAGCCTGACCACCTGAGCGCGGGGCAATCGGTCCCACGCCCCACCGCACAGGCTCACGGGCTCACGGGCTCACGGGCTCACGGGCTCACGAGCTCACGGGCGCATGGGCGCATGGGCGCATGGGCGCACGAACGAACGCACGCACGAGCACGCATGAGCCTTCCAGCCTCACAACTCATTAAGGAGACCCGCCCTTGAACGCCTCAAGAACAATCGCCCTCGTCACCGGCGCCGGCAGCGGCGTTGGCCGCCTCAGCGCGATGGCTTTGCTGGAGGACGGCTGGACGGTGGTGCTGGCCGGCCGCCGCGCCGAACCGCTGCAAGCGCTGGCCGCCGAGGCTTCTGCGCGCGGACAGCGCGCAGTGCCCGTGCCTGCTGACGTCACCGATCCCGCCAGCGTGCAGGCGCTGTTCGACACCATCGAACGGGAGTTCGGCCGGCTGGACCTGCTGTTCAACAACGCCGGCGTCAATGCCCCGGCCGTGCCGATGGACGAGCTGCCGCTGGACGCCTGGTTCAACGTGATCAACACCAACGTCACCGGCGTCTACCTTTGCGCGCGGGCGGCCTTCGGCTTGATGCGCCGGCAGTCGCCGCAAGGCGGACGCATCATCAACAACGGCTCCATCTCGGCGCACACCCCGCGCCCCTACACGGCGCCCTACACTGCCAGCAAGCACGCCGTCACCGGCCTGACCAAGGCACTTGCGCTGGACGGCCGCGCGTTCAACATCGTCGCCGGCCAGATTGACATCGGCAACGCGCTGACAGAACTGTCGGAGCGGATGACGCGCGGCGTGCTTCAGGCCAATGGCACGACAGCGCCGGAACCGATGATGGACGCCACGCACGTCGCCAATGCCGTGCGTCATATGGCATCGCTGCCGCTCGAGGCGAACGTGCTGACCATGACCGTCATGGCGAGTGCCATGCCCTTCGTCGGGCGCGGCTGATATCGATTAAAGCGTCCCAGCTTCCCGGCGTCCCCGCGCCCGGCTCGCTGGCGCCTCGGCGATGCGCAGCACCAGAGTTGACACAACAGTTGACCAGAAACAGAGGAGACAACCATGCCATTTACCAAGCTGATCACGACCGTAGCGATCCCTGCCGCGCTGATCATGGCCCCCGGCCTGTCGTCGGCACAGACACCGAAATACCCGACCCGCCCCGTCACCATCATCGTGCCCGCCCCGGCCGGTGGCGGCATCGATCTGATTGCACGCGTCGTCGGAGAAAAGCTGGCGGTCAAGCTCGGGCAGCCCTTTATCGTCGAGAACCGTCCCGGCGCATAGAACAACCTCGGCACCGCGGTGCTGGCCAATGCCAAGCCCGACGGCTACACGATCGGTATCGTTGGCGGCAGCCACAACATCAATAAGTACCTGTTCAAGAATCTCGGCTGGGATCCGGAAAAGAGCTTCGAGCCGATCGTCTATACCCACGTGATTCCGCTGGTGTTCGCAGTCAATTCGAAAATTCCCGCCAAGTCGGTCCCCGAACTGGTCAATTGGATGAAGGCCAATCCGGGCGAGGCCAAGGTCGCGACTTCCGGCCGCGGCAGCGCGCAGGAGATGGCGGCGGAGATGTTCCGCATGGTCAGCGGCGCCAACATGCTGCTGATTCCGTACAAGGGCTCGTCCGCCGCCCACCCCGACCTGGTGGCCGGCCGCACGGTGCTGTTCATCGACACCATCAGCGCCATCCAGGAGCAGGTCAAGGCCGGCAACGTCCGCGCGCTGGCCGTTTCGACGCGGAACCGCTCCAAGGCCCTGCCCAATGTCCCGACCGCGGAAGAGCAAGGACTGAAGGGCTATGACGCCAACACCAATGGCGGTTTCCTGGCGCCCGCGGGCACGCCGAAGGAAATCGTCGCCAAGCTGAATGCAGAGATCAATGCGGCGTTGAAGCTCCCCGAGGTACGCGCCAAGCTTGAAGCGGCCGGGATCGAGGTCCAGGGCGGGACGCCGCAGGACTACGCCGCGCTGATCAAGTCCGACCTGGCGAAATGGGGAAAGGTGGTCAAGGAGGCCGGAATCCAGCAGGAATAGCGGCTTGGCGGCTTGAATAGCGGCTTGAATCGTGGCCTCCCCTTGATCCACTCAGCCCTCCCCGGATTTCCTCGTTGAACCTCCTTCTGCTGGCGGGTATCGGTACCCCAACGATCTCGCCATGCAATTTCCCACGTAAAATTCGGCGGCCGCCGCAATGTATCGGCGCAATGTCTTTACATTTGGCATGCACGTCGATCTCCTTACCCTTTATCACCTCGCCATCGGAACGCTCCTCGTCAGCGCCGGAATGATCTTCTGGGAGCATCGGACGAACCCCAGGCGCAGCAGGGAATTGCGAATCCTGGCGGCGGGGTTCGCGACGCTGGCCATTGGCTGCGCGGCGGTGCTGTTCCGCCGCGACCTGCCCGGCGCCATCGGATCGGCAGTGAGCAACCTGCTCGTTCTCAGCGGCTATCTGCTTGTGCTGCGCGGCGTTGCATCGTTGAACGGCCGGGAATACCGGGCCAGCTCCATCGGGCTGCTGATCGTCATGGCGCTGGTGTGGGCCGTGTGGGGCCCGCAACATCGGGAATTCGTCTGGAGCCACGTCAGTTCGGTGCCAATTGCGATCGTCAGCGCCTTGACGGCCTGGGAGATGCTGCGGTGCGATGCGATGAAGCCATTGCAGCCGCGGCGCATCGTCGTGGTCGTTGCCGGCATTCATGCCGTGATCTACGCGGCCAGGACCTTCGTCCTCCCGTGGTTGGTGGCCGCCTACGGATCGTCGATACAGTCGATCGCCAGCAAGATCACGATCTATGAGGGCGTGCTGTACTCGGTCATCTTGCCGATGGCCCTGCTGAAGCTGATTCGCGATGAATCGCACGGGCAGCTCCTGCGGCAATCGCAGACGGATTACCTCACCGGCCTGGGCAATCGCCGATGGTTCTTCGAACAGGGCGCGCTGATCGTCGATCGCAGCAGGCAGCGCGGGCCAATAGCCGTGCTGGCCTTCGATCTGGACCATTTCAAGGCCATCAACGACCGCCACGGGCACGAGACCGGCGACAGGGTGCTGAAGTCATTCGCGGAAATCGCCCAAAGCGTGCTGGGCCCGAATGCGGTTCTGGCTCGTATCGGGGGAGAGGAATTCGCCGCGTTGCTGTCCGGTAACGATGCGCTGCGCGCCAGGGCGCTGGCGGAGACGGTGGCGAGGCGTTTCGCCGAGGCGGTCCCGCACCAGAGCGGCATCGGGATACGAGCCACCGTCAGCGTCGGGCTCGCACAGTTCGACAGCCACGCACCGTCGCTCGTGGATCGGCTTGCTGCCGCGGACCGTGCCTTGTATCGCGCGAAGTCCATGGGCGGCAATCGGGTCGAATTGGCGCATGCCGAGGTCGGCGAGGCCATCGAAACCTGAAGCGGCGCGTTGCCACGGCTTCGTATGGTGGACCGAAAACCCGCCTGATTTTTTCCCTAAAGTTTTCTGCTGCCCTGCCGTCAATCCGCGTTGGGGGTGAAAAAACCGGACCGTCGCCGTCCGGCCCGCCAAGTCGCCTGCATGCCGGGCGCCAATCCACAAAAAAATGGGGAGCGGAGGCAGAAATGCATATCGGAAACTGGACCATCCGGGCGCGGCTCGGGGCATGTTTTGGCGCGGTGCTGCTGGTACTGGCAATCGCGCTGGGAATGGGTGTGACACAGCTGCGCGCCATCGGCGAGGCGGCCCATGCGGCCGATACCGCGGCCAAGGGCGCGGCCTCCTTAAGCCAGCTGGATCAACAAATCACCACCACCACCGAATGGATGGCCGGCCTGGGCATCGCCGCCCTGCTGCTGGCGGTGGCAAGCGTCCACGCGCTGTCCAAGGGCATCCAGCAGCCGCTGGCCGAAGCCGAACTGATCGCCGAAACGGTCGCTGCCGGCGACTTGAGCCAGGAATTCGAGACCGAGCGCACCGGCCCCTTCGGCGCCCTGCTCGGCGGGCTCGGCCGGATGGAGGACATGCTGACCGACCTGATTACCCGGATCAAGACGTCCACCGATTCGATTACCGAGGCCTCGCACCGGATCGCGGCCGGCAATACCGATCTGTCGCAGCGCACCGAGCAGCAGGCCGCGACGCTGCAGGAAACGGCGTCGAGCATGAGCGAGCTGACCGCGATGGTGCAGCAGAACACCGAGCGGGCCCGCGAAGCGAACCGTTTTGCGCAGTCGGCCTCGGGCATCGCCGAGCGCGGTGGCGAGGTGATGACCGCCGTGGTCGACACCATGCAGGCAATCGACACCAGCTCGAAGAAGGTCGCCGATATCGTCGACGTGATCCAAGGCATCGCTTTCCAGACCAATATCCTGGCGCTCAATGCCGCCGTCGAAGCGGCGCGCGCCGGTGAACAGGGCCGCGGCTTCGCGGTGGTGGCCGGTGAAGTGCGTACGCTGGCCCAGCGCAGCGCCGCGGCGGCACGCGAGATCAAGGACCTGATCGACGATTCGGTGCAGCAGGTCGGCAGCGGCTCGACGCTGGTCGGCAAGGCCGGTCAGACGATGCAGGAAATCGTCGGGGCCGTCCGCCACGTGACGACGCTGCTGGGCGAAATCGGTACCGCGTCCGAGCACCAGAGCAGTGGCATTGCCCAGGTCGCCGAGGCGGTCACGCAGATGGATACCGTGACGCAGCAGAATGCCGCGCTGGTCGAACAGGCGGCTGCGGCGTCGAACGCGCTGGCCGACGAGGCGCGCGAGCTGCAAAGCGTGGTGGCGCGATTCCGTCTGGAGGCCGGCCCTGCCCCGATGGCGTCGTCACGGCAGCCTTCCCTGCAATTGGCGGCGGCGCGGTAACCAGCGACATCCCGGTATTGGGCCAGCCCGGGTCGGGATTGCCGGCCCGGCGGACGACAGGCACCGTCCGTGGCGGCCACCGATTCCGCCGTCAATTCAGGCGCTGGCCAGACGCCGCATCGAACAGGTGGACATGCTCGGCCCGAGGCGCCAGCTTCAGCGCAGTGCCGGGGTGAGCGTCCACGCGTTCCCGGAATGCCGCCACCACCTGATGGCGGCCGAGCCCGGCAGCGATCAGCGTTTCCGCTCCAGTCGGTTCGACCACCACGACCCTGGCTTCCAGCGTGCCGCCCTCCTCGAGCGCAAAATGCTCTGGCCGCACGCCATACAGGACCTCATGGCCATCCGCGGCCTCCGGGAGACGATGGAGCGGTAGCCGCAGGCCATCGTCCGTCAGGACCGCCGGCGCGCCATGGCGTTGCACCCGCCCGCGGAGGAAGTTCATTGCCGGCGAGCCGATGAAGCCGGCGACAAAGGCATTGCGCGGGCGATCGTAGAGTTCCAGCGGCACGCCGGACTGTTCGACCACACCCTCCTTGAGCACGACGATGCGATCGGCCATCGTCATCGCCTCTACCTGATCGTGCGTGACATACAGCGTGGTGGTCCCCAGCCGCTGGTGCAGCGCCTTGATTTCGGTGCGCATCTGCACGCGCAACTTGGCGTCGAGGTTCGACAGCGGCTCGTCGAACAGAAAGGCCTCCGGCTGCCGCACGATCGCGCGGCCCATGGCCACGCGCTGGCGCTGGCCGCCCGACAAGCGACGCGGCGTGCGGTCGAGTACGGCGGACAGGCCGAGCGTTTCCGCCACGGCCTGCACGCGCCGCTTGATCTCCGCCTTCGCAAGGCCCTGCAGCTTCAGCGAAAAGCCGAGGTTCTGCGCCACGGTCATATGCGGATACAGCGCGTAGTTCTGGAACACCATCGCGATATTACGATCGCGCGGCGCCACATCGTTGATCAGCCGGTCGCCCAGCCGGATCTCGCCCGCCGTGATCGGCTCAAGGCCTGCCACCATGCGCAGCAGCGTGGACTTGCCGCACCCTGACGGGCCAACCAGCGCGACGAACTCGCCGTCGCGGATATCGATCGACAGGTCGTGGATGACCTCGGTGCTGCCGTACGCCTTGCGCAAATGTCGGAGAGAGATGGAAGCCATGAGTCCTTCGGAATGGAATTGCGGGTCCGCCGTCAGTCCTTGACACCGCCGGCGGTCAGCCCCCGCACCAGGTATTTGCGCACCAGCAGCGTGAACGCCACCACGGGCAGCATCACCAGCGTGCCGCCCGCCGCGATCTTCGTCCATTCCCAGCCTTCGTATTGCAGGAAATTGACGATCGCGACGGGCGCGGTGACGGCATGGGTCCGGGTCAGGATCAGCGCATAGAAAAAGTCGTTCCAGGAGAAGATGAAGCACAGCACGGCGGTGGCCGCCACGCCAGGCGCCGCGAGCGGCAACGTGACGCGCCAGAACGCACTCCACACGCCGCAGCCGTCGATCCACGCCGCCTCTTCCAGTGCCGCTGGTACCGCCTCGAAGAACCCCTGCATCAGCCAGATCACCACCGCGAGATTGAAGGTCAGGTAGACCAGCGCGAGCCCCCAGACGGTGTCGAGCAAGCCGATCCAGCGGTAGGCCAGAAAGAACGGGATCGTGAAGGCGATCGGCGGCGCCATCCGCGTGATCAGGATCCACAGCGCCACGCGGCCGCGCGCGCGGAAACGCCACCGCGTCAGCGCGTAGGCGGCCGGCACGCCGATCGCCAGCGACAGCACCGTGGACAGCGAGCTGACCAGCAGGCTGTTGGCGAACGAGCGGGCGAAGTTGCCCTCCAGCAGCGCGCGGAATGCCTCCAGTGTGGGTGAAAACAGCAGACTGTCGTCGAACGCGCCTTCAGCCGGCCTGAAGGCGATCTGCACCAGCCACAGAAACGGGAACATCAGCACCAGCAGCAACACGATTGCCAGCGCGGCACGGCCGTGGCGACGCAGCCAGGCCAGCGGCCTTGCCCACGGCCGCTGCAACGCCGGCGTGGCGTGCTCGCCGGCGCTGCCGCCCGGTGGCAATCGCAGCGTGTCAGTCGTCGCGTTCATTCCCATCACTCCTGTTGAACCGGCTGATCGACCAGCTGATGGCAAACACCGCCACCAGCATGACCACGGCAATCGCGCTCGCATAACCCCAATACGAGAAATTGAATGCCTGGATAAAGCCGTAGAAGTTGGTGACCTCCGTCACCGTGCCCGGTCCGCCATTGGTCAGCACATAGATCAGCGGAAATGCCTTGAAGCTGTCGATCAACCGGAATAGCGCGCACACCACCAGCACCGGCCGGATATAGGGCAGCACGATGTAGCGGAACAACTGCCAGCGATTCGCACCATCGATGCGCGCCGCTTCCAGCGGCTCGTCGGGGATCATCTGCAATGCCGCCAACACCATCAGCATCGTGAACGGAAACCACTGCCAGGTCTCGGCAATGCTGATGGCCCACAGCGCGGTATCGGGATTGGCGATCAGCGATCGCAGCGGCAGGCCGATCTGCTCCAGTGCCCGATGCAGCGGGCTGACATCGGGCGTGTACAGGATCTTCCAGATCAGCGCGACGACGATCGGCGGCAGCACCATGGGGATCAGGAAGACCGAGCGAATCGCCGCCAGCACGCGGGAGTTCGCGTTCAGCAGCAGCGCGATGGCCAAGCCCAGGGCGAGCTGCAACGTCACGCTGGACAGCGACAGCCGCACCTGCACCCACAACGAGCCGATAAAGCGTGGATCGTCCAGCAGTTGCCTGTAGTTGACGAGGGGATCGTCGAAGCGGAACGTCCCTGCCGGGTCCAGCAGGTTCAGCGGCGTCAGGCTGATCAGCAACAATGCCGCGGCGGGCACGAGCGTGATGGCGCCCAGTATCAGCAGCGATGGCGCCAGGCCGAACAGGAAGGCGTGCCGCCGTTCGGCTTCCCAGCCGCGTGGCGACGCGGCGGGCCGGATCGAAACGGAGCCCGCCATCAGACCGCCACACCCGCCCGCTTGAGCTCGGCGATGGCCGCTGCCTGCGCCTGCTTCATCGCGCCGGCCGCACTCTGCTGACCGGAAACGATCAGCTCGATCGCCTTGTTCAGCTGCTGATCGACCTGCGGATAGACCGAGACGGTGCGGTATTTCATATGCCCCTGCTTGCCGGACAGCTCGATGGAATCGGTGCACAGCTTCGCGATGTCATAGCCGTTGACGACCTGCCGCTTGCGGAACACGTCGGCGTCGATGTCCGAGCGGCGCGACGGCGAGCCATAGCCGGCGGCAACCGCCCGCCGCGTGATCGTCTTCGAGGTGGCCCAGACGATGAACTGCCAGGCCGCATCCGTGTTCTTGCTGCCGACCGGTATGCCATAGCCGTGCACCGCCGTCCCCGGGAAACGGCCCGCCTGCCCCTTCGGCACCAGGCCCCACGCGGCGGTTTGCGCGGCCTTGCTCGAAGCAGGGTCGCCGACCTGCGACAGATAGATCTGGCCTAGCGTGCTGAAATTGCTGCGGCCGGCCTTGAGCGCCTGCACCGCCTGGTCCGGCGTATACGAGACGGCCCCGTCTGGGCCGAACTCGCGCAGCAGGCGCGCGAAATAATCGGCCGCGGCAATTGCTTCCGGTGTATCGAGCGTGGGATACAGGTCGTCCGGCGCCTTGCGGAAGACGTCGCCGCCAAAGGCATGCAGATACGGCGGAAAGGTCCAGCCGTAGTGGTTGTCGGTGACGAAGCCGGCCACGCGCTCCTTGCGATTGACAGCTTTCAGCGTCTTGACGAGATCGTCGGTGGTATCCGGATAGGCGAGTCCCGCCGCCTTCACCAGATCGAAGCGCGACGAGGCGCTGATGGTCACCTCGGCGGTCCACGGCACGCCGTAGAGCTTGCCATCGCGGCCCGTCTCCGGCGCGCGGGCGCCGGGCAGGAAATCGTTGATATCGAAGTCGGCTGGCGTGCGGCCGGGATCCTTGATGAAATCGTCGAGCGGCGTCAGCCAACCGGATTGAATCCAGCGGCTCGAATAGATGAACGTCACGTTCACCACGTCGAAGCCCGAGCCCTTGGTCGACAGTTCCAGATCGACGCGCTGGTTGTAGACCGGAAAGGACGGCGTGTCGAAGTTGACCTTGATGCCGGTCTGCGCCTCGAACTCGGGCAGCCATTGCCGCAGCAGCTTCTGGTAAGGCGCGCTGAATGCGGAAACGTTGAGCACGACGCCGGCGTACTTCTTCGCGCCTTGCGCGAATGCCGGCGCCCCAAGCACGGCACCGGCACCCAGTGCCGCGCCGGCGCGCAGCACGCGGCGGCGGCCGATGTCAGGCGCCGTCGACGGCCGGTGGTCGGTGCGCAAGACAGGCGCAGTGGCGGAATCGTCGGACTCGATGGCAGTGGTCATGTCATGTCCTGATGCATTGGCATGAATCACTGCTGCGCGGCGGCAGTCAGGTCGACACTCCGGCGGCCGTCGACCCCGACCGGCACGTCGCCGCTGACGGTCACGCGCCGCACCATGCGGTGCTGGTCGCCGTAATCGTTGAGCGCATAGTGTTGCGTGGCGCGGTTGTCCCAGATCGCCACGTCGCCGGGCGACCAGCGCCAGCGCACGGTGTTCTCGAGCCGTACCACGCGGTTTTGCAGGACCTCGAGCAGATGGCGGGATTCGCTAGTGGAAAGCCGCGACAGCCGCTTGATGAAATGGCCCAGCAGCAGCGCACGTTCACCGGTTTCCGGATGGACCCGCACGACGGGATGTTCGGCCTCGATGACCGTGCGCGTGAAGACGGCACGATACTTCTTGCGCCCCTCCGTCTCCTGCTCGCTCGCGCCGTGGTCGACGCGGGTCTCGGCGTAGTCGAAGTCGTTGCCGTGGACCGCCCACAGACGATCGGCGATCGCCTTCAGTTCTTCCGGCAGCGCGTCATAGGCGGCCACCGTGTTGGCCCACACGGTATCGCCGCCTACCGGCGGCAAGACCACGGCCCGCAGGATGCAGACCTTGGGCGGCGCGACCTTGAAGGTCACGTCGGTATGCCAGGAATCGGCGCGGCCGCCATGGCGCGAGTCGAGTTCGAGGAAGGTGGTGCCGTCGGGCGCGGGCACGGTGGGGTGCGATTCGATCTCGCCCCACAGCCGGCCGAACGCCTGGTGCGTGGCGTCGTCCAGATGCTGCTGCCCGCGCAGGAACAGCACGCGATGCCGCAGCAAGGCGGCCTTCAGCGCCCCCAGCGTGCTGGGGTCGAGCGAGCCGGACAGGCGCAGCCCGCGCACTTCGGCCCCGATGCGGGGCGAAACCGGAACGATGTCCAGCTCGCTGGACGTGATGGCAGGACGATCCTGAATGACGGCGCTCATCGCTTCTCCGTGGCATGAATGGGACCAGACAATGGTATGGGTCCCATTCCGCCAGGAGAACGAAGCAAAACGTATGTCGATATGCGCGTGGACTACTTCACCGGCGTCAGAATCGGCGCGCCCTGCTTCTTGATCAGGAACACCACGAACTTGGCCGGCTGCGTCTTGCTGGCGTTGCGCCCGACGGTGTGGATGTCGTTCGGGCCCTCGTGGAAGGTGTCGCCGGCCTTGAGCATGACCTCCTTGCCGCCCTTGACGCCCATCACGATGCTGCCCTCCAGCACATAGACGAAGCCGTGTGCGTCATGGCGATGCACGGGGTCGGCGCCGCCCGGCGCGTAGTCGACGACGATCATCTCGACTTCCTTGCCGGGGTACTCGGGCAACGGCTGCGTCAGCAGCGGCTTGACCGAGACGCCTTCTCCGGCCGCGATGGCGGGCTGCCCCATCATCATGGACGACAGCAGCAGCGTTGCGGCAAAAGCAGTGACTGGCTTCATCGCATTACTCCAGGTTGGCCTTGTCGAGGCCGAACGCCTTGTCGGACGAGCCCGGCACGGTGCGGAACGCGACGTTCAGGCGGTTCCAGGAATTGATCGCGCCGACCAGGAAGGTCAGGTCCGACAGCTCCTTCTCGCTGTACTGGGTCCGCACGCGTTCGTAGATGTCGTCGGGCACGCCGTGGGCCGGGATATGGGTCAGCACCTCGGCCCACGCCAGCGCGGCGCGCTCGCGCGGCGAGAACAGCGTCGATTCGCGCCAGACGGCCAGATGATGCAGGCGCAGTTCGCGCTCGCCGTGGATCTTCGCCATCTTGATGTGCATGTCGACGCAGAAGCCGCAGCCGTTGAGCTGCGAGGTGCGGATCTCGACGAGTTCGCGGATATGGGGCTCGATCGTCGTCTTCTGGAACATCGTGCCGAGTTCGATCAGCTTCCTGGACAGTTCCGGCGATTGCTGGAAATAGTTGAGGCGTTGGGTCATGGTGGCTCCTGGTGAGCGGAAATCAGTGTTGTCTTCACCGAGGCCGCATCGCGAATCGATGCGGCTCGGCTTGGATGGCATCGTAGGGTTGGGGCCGTTTCCCCGGTAGTACCGCCAAGGTGCGCACGCTGTTGCCGCTTCGGCACCAATCGCGGATTCCCGTCCTCAAACCGACACGGTAATGACGGTGCGAATGCCTTCGCGCGCCATCTTGGCGTAGGGACAGAAGCGCTCGGTATGGCGAACGAGTTCTTCGGCGACCGGCTTGTCGACCCCCGGCATGCGGATATGGATCTCGGCAATCAAGGCGTAGCCGCCGTCGCTGGGATCGCGGCCGAACGAGACCTTGGCCGCGACCGTCATCGCGGTGACATCGATCTGCTCGCGCTGCGCCAGCAGGCTCAAGGCCCCGTGGAAGCACGCCGCGAAGCTAGCGGCAAAGAGTTGCTCGGGATTGGTGCCGCCGCCCGGGCCGCCGAGCGCCGCCGGCAACCTCAGTTCGAGTTGCAGGTTGCCGTCATCGGACCGCGCGATACCGGAGGCGCGGCCGTGCCCGGACTCGCCTCCCGATACCGTCACGGTGGTCGTGTACAGCGTGGCAAAGTCGCGTCCGCGATAGCGGTCGAGCAGCGTCAGCGGTGGCGGTTTGAGCCCCTTGTTTTCCATCGGCACGCCGCGCCTAGTGGGCTTGCGACTTGCGCATCCAGTCTTCGAAGCGGACGCGCCCGAGATGCGCCTGGCCCTCCGGCACCAGCGTGCCCGTCTGCAGCTCGGCGCCGAAGTAGCGCGCGGCGGGATCGACCTGCACGGTCCGTGCATCGCCGATCGCCTTCAGATAGCGCTGCACGAGGTCGCTCATCTTGAACTGCTCGGGACCGGCAATCTCGACGATGCCGTTCGCCGGCGCGGCCAGCGCGCGCTCGGCCACGGCCTGCGCGACGTCGTCCGACGAAATGGGCTGGATCAGCGCCGACGACAGCCGGATCGCGTCGCCCTGCGCCGCGGATTGCACGATGCCGCCGAGAAACTCCATGAACTGGGTCGAGCGGACGATCGTGTAAGGCACGCTGGACTGGCGGATCAGCGCCTCCTGCGCGATCTTGGCGCGGAAGTAGCCGCTCTGCTGCAGCTTGTCGGTGCCCACCACCGACAGCGCGACGTGGTGCGCCACGCCCGCTTCCTTCTCGGCAACGGCGAGATTACGCCCCGAGGTCTCGAAGAAATGCAGGACCGCCGCGTCCTCGAACGACGGCGAATTGGCGAGATCGACTACCACCTTCGCGCCCGCCAGGGCCTCCGCCAGGCCTTCGCCGGTCAGCGCGTTGACGCCGGTCTGCGGCGCGGCGGCAATCACCTCATGGCCCTGCGCCGACAGTCTCGCCACGACCTTCTTGCCGATCAGGCCGGTCCCGCCAATGACAACGATCTTCATGATGCGTCTCCCTGCTGTGTGTGGAGTGAGTGGAAATGGAACAGCTCCACCTCATGCTAGGGGTCGCGGGAGTTGGGCACCAGACCGAAGCGCGGACCACGGTGTTTCCCGTTTGGCACCAATCGCGCGGGCAGCAGGCATCCCGGCCGCACTGCCTGTCGCGGCGGCGGGACGCGGGACGGAAATCGCAGGATGGTTCGAAGGCGATGCGCGGATCAGCGATTGACCCGCAGCCGGTATTCGCTGGGCGAGAGCCCGAAGTGCCTCTGGAAGGCGACCCGCATGCGCTCCTCGCTGCCAAAGCCGCATTCGCGCGCGATCTGGTCGACCGGCTTGTCCATGTCCTGCAACAGGCCGCGCGCTGCTTCCATGCGGAAGTGCTCGACCCCCTTGGCAGGCGTGCGTCCGGTCTTTTCCTTGTAGACCCGCGCGAAGTTGCGCGGACTCATGCCGACGCGATCGGCCAGTTGCTCGACGGACAGGTCTTCGCGGGACAGATTCTGGACGATCCACAAATGCAGCGTCTCGAACAGCGGTACCTGCCGGCTCTGCGTGATCAGGATCTCGCTGAGCTGTGGCTGTGCCCCGGGGCGCTTCATATAGACCGCCAGCTCCTTGGCGACGTTGAGCGCGACCTCGTGGCCGCAATCGGCCTCCACCATGGCGAGCGCCAGATCGATGCCGGTGGTGACGCCGGCCGAGGTCCACAGATTCTGCTGCTGCACGAAGATCGCATCGGCATCCAGGTCGACCGTCGGGAACATCTCGTGAAACCGCTGCAGCATCGCCCAATGCGTGGTGGCCCGCTTGCCATCGAGCAGCCCGGCGTGGGCCAGCAGGAACGCCCCGCTGCAGACAGAGGCCGTGCGACGGACCCTGGCGGAGGCCATGCCCAGCCATTCGATCAGCGATCCGGAGTCGATGGCGACCTGGAGAATGTTCGGCGAGCCCGGCACGATCACGGTGTCGACCTCGCGCAGGTCCAGGGTATCGAGCGCCACGGTCTGCATCGCCGTGCCCTCCACCGCCGCGACCGCCCCGCCGGACTCGCTGGCGACATGGCAGCGATAGCCCGGCATGCCGCGCTCGTGGGCGTAATGGGATGCGGCCCAGAACACGGTCTGCGGGCCGGCGAAATCGAGCAGGCTGACCTCGGGATACAGCACAAACACGACATTGCGCGGCATGGGTTCAATGGGCGCGGAGGCGGAGGGCGAGGGATTCAATTCCATGGCAGCCGAGAAGAGGACACCGGATGTTATGTCGTGCCGGCGATGGCGTGCAAGCGCGCGCAAGCGTGTGCAACGACATGCAAGGGCGTGCGAGCAGCGTATCCATGCGGCGCCCCATGCGGCAATGCGGCAATGCGACGCCGTTTCCATTTCTGCACCAATCTCGATCGCACATGGCAAAGCGCGCGGAAACCCGATGGCAGCCTGGCAGAAAATCAGGGAACGCTGTCATTTACCGTACACCGGCGCCTGATTAGCATCCAGGCACGCCTCATTTCTTGCGGCGATGCATTCAGGGAGTGCTGAAATGAACGAACCGGAAACAGCGGAACGCGCCTTCCGCCTCAGCCTGCCCAATCGCGCCGACGCGCTTTCCACCAGCTTTGCGGCGAGCTATGCCGGCATCATGGCGTTCATGGCTGTCGCCAGCGAGGGCAGCTTTGCCAAGGCCGGCGAGCGCCTGGGCATCGGCCGCTCCGCGGTCAGCCGCAACGTGCAGAAGCTGGAGACCCAGCTCAGTACGCGGCTGTTCCTCCGTACCACGCGCACCACGCAGCTGACGCGCGAAGGTCAGCGCTTCTTCGAAAACTGCCACCAGGGCGTGACGCATATCGTCGAGGCGATGAACGACATGCTGGAGCTCCGGGAAGGTCCGCCGCGCGGCCTGATCCGCATCAGCTCGACGGTCGGCTTCGGCAGGAAGATCATCGCGCCGCTGCTGGAACGCTTCATGAAGGCCTATCCGGATATCGCCATCGACCTGCTGCTCGACGATCGGCCCACCGACTTCGCCTCCGAGCAAATCGACGTGGCATTCCGCAACGGTCGCATCGAAGATTCGAGCATCATCGCCAAGCGGCTGATTCCGATGCAGATGGCGTTGTGCGCTTCGCCCGCTTATGTGGCCGCGCACGGATTGCCGCAGACGCTGGAACAACTCGCCGAGCACGATTGCATCAATTTCCGCTTTGCCAGCGGGCGGATATTCGAATGGGAATTCAAGGTCGATGGCGCCGTGCGCAAATACATGCCCACGGCGCGGCTGACCTTCAACGACGCCGATCTGGTGCTCGAAGCGGTGCTGCAGGGATGGGGCATCGCGCAAATGGCGGGATACCAGATCTGCGATCACATCGCGGCCAATGAACTTGTCGTGGCGCTGGCCCGGCACGCGCCGGACGATCGCGGCCACTTTATCTGCTATCTCAGCCGCCAGCACCTGCCGACCCGCATTCGCGTCTTTATCGACTTCATGACCGATCAGATCCGCGCGCTGGATCTCGATTGCCTGACGGGATTCAACGCGAAAACGCTGGAGCAGGAACTGGCGGCTTGATATCCGGTTCAACGCCCTGACAATCCGACGACCTGGCGCCCCGACGAACTTGACGGCCTACGGGCCTACCGGCCTGGCCGCCGACCGTACTATCGCCCGACAAACCTCGGCACCCGCTTTTCCTTCCAGGCGATGGCCCCCTCCTTGATGTCCTCCGATTGCACCGAGCGCTGCATATCGGCGGCCAATGCTTCGACGTCCAGCACGCCGCGCGCAATCGCATTCAGATGCTTCTTCATGCCGAACACCGAAATCGGCGCCAGCGACGCGATGGTGGACGACAGTTGCTCGACGCGTTCGCGCAGCGCCGAAGCCGGCAGCAATTCGGTCAGGAAGCCACAACGGAACATCGCCTCGGCATCGATCTTCTCGGCCGTCAGGAACAGATGCTTGGCGGCATTCAAACCCAGCCGCGAGACATAGCGCTCCATGCCGCGCTGATAGAAATGCAGGCCCAGCCGAGCGGCCGGCATGAACATCTCGGTGGCGAGTGTCCCGATGCGGAAGTCGCATGCCAGCGCGAGATCGGTGCCGCCGCCGTAGACCCCGCCGTGAATCTCGGCAATCGTCACGGGGCGGCAATCTTCCAGCGCATTGACCAGCGGCTCGAACCCGGCGCCGCGCTGACCCGCGGCCAGCTTGCCGATATCGAAGCCGCTGCAGAAATACTTGCCGCTGCCGCGGATGCGCAGCACCAGCACGTCGGCCTCATTGACCGTGTCGACATGCTGGCGCAGCGCGGCCAGGTCGTCCGGGCCGAGCCGGTTGGCGACCTCCGGCCGGCTCAGCGTAATGGTGGCGATGCGGTCTTCGATTTCCAGAATGGGGAGCGATCCGGTGTCTGACATGGGCTGGCCTTGCAATGAGAGGGAGTGGTCGAATCAAGGGGAAAGCAATGCGGCTTACGCGCTTGCCACGGCGGCATCGAAGCGATCGATCCGTGCTTCGGCAAACGCGGGACGTGCCTGCACCCGCCGCCACCAGTCGGCCACGGCGTGCGCGGAATCCGGCGACAGTGCGTCGGCATCGAGTTCGGCAAGACGGGCCACGAACGGCACGGCGGCGATATCGGCCAGCGTGTAGCGATCGCCGAACAGCCAGGGGCCGTCCTCCAGCATCGCCTCCATCTTCGGCACGATGGCCTTCAACTGGTCCAGCGCGGCGCGCTTCTCGTCGTCGGTATAGGGCCGTCGCGCGACGCGCAGCCACGCCTCGCGCCGCTGCGCGGTCGGCACGCGGGCCAGCCGTTCGGCCAGCTCCGCGTCGGTCCATTGCGACGCCTGCGCCTGGAATACCAGGCTCCAGTTCAGGATCAGCAGATTCGGCAGCGCGCGCTCGTCGGTCCAGCGAATGAAATTGCGCATCACGGCGCGCCGATAGGGATCGGCCGGCCGCAGCGGCGGCTCCGGATGCGTGTCGTCGAGGTATTCGCAGATGGTGCTGCTTTCGTGCAGCGCCCGGCCGTCGTCCAGCACCAGCCCGGGCACCACGCCGTTGGGATTGACGGCCAGATAGGCCGCCGAGTGATGCTCCTGCCGGCGCATGTCGACCGGCACGCTGTCGTAGCGGATGCCCTTCTCGGCCAGGCACAGGCGCACGCGGCGCGACGCGCTGGACAGCCAGCTGTGATAGAGCTTCATGCCGCTTCTCCTGGTAATACGGTTTCCATCGCCGGCGGGACTACGGAATCAGCACCACGGCGCCGCTGGTCTGCCGGGCTTCGAGCTGCCGGTGGGCCTCGCGCGCGTCGGCAAAGGCAAAGCGCTGGCCGACTTCGAGCCGCACATGACCTGCCCCGACCGCCGCCGACAGCGCCGCCATGCCTTGGCGCAGCGACGCCGCATCGGCAATGAAGGTGCGCAGCGTGGGACGGCAGACCATCAGCGACTTCGCGTGCAGCAGTTGCAGGTCGAACGCCTCGACATCGCCGGACGCGGTGCCATAGTTGATCGCCATGCCCAGCGGACGCAGGCACGACAGCGACGGCACGAACACGTCCTTGCCGACTGCGTCGTAGACCACCGCGACGCCGTGGCCGTCCGTCAGTTCGAGCGTGCGGGCGGCGAAGTCCTCGCGCCGATAATCGATGACGTGATGGCAGCCATGGGCCAGCGCGATCTCTCGCTTGGCCTCCGAGCCGACCGTGCCGATCACCGTCGCGCCCAAGGCACGCGCCCATTGGCACAGGATCACGCCCATGCCGCCGGCCGCCGCATGCACCAGCACCGCATCCCCAGGTTGGACCGGGGAAATCCGGCGCAGCAGATATTCCGCGGTCAGGCCGCGCAGCAGCGTGGCGCCTGCCACGTCTTCGGGGATCTGCGCGGGCAATGGCACCACGCGTGCCGCCGGAACGTTGCGCACGACCTGATAAGCCCCCGGCTGGAAACAGCCGACCGATTGGCCGACCTCCAGTCCGCTGACGCCCGGCCCCACCGCTTCGATGCGGCCCGCGCCCTGCGAGCCGAGCACGATCGGGAACGAGGTCGGCTGATGGGGGCCGTGGCTGCCGCGCCGTTGGTAGATGTCCGCGAAATTGACGCCGATCGCGCTTTGCCGGATCTGGACCTCGCCCTCGCCAGGCGGCGGCACGGCGACTTCGATGAACTCCAGTTCGTCCGGCCCGCCGTTTTTCTGTATTTGTATTGCCGCCGAATTCATACGATTCCTCGAAGAGGGACGCACGCTGGTCGCCCCGAAGTCACTTATTGGTGCCGCACCTTGGCGTGCGAGCGATCAGAGGCGGCCGTGGGGAACCGCACAGCGGAAAGTCTAGGACACCGAGCGACGCTCCGCATCCATACAACCCCCTATTCGTATACATACGATTGTTGTGCGTATACTCGCCGCACCCCATCATCCTTCCCCTGCCATGGCCCAATCCGAATCCCAACTTCCATTGCACGGCATCAACGTCCTCGACCTGACCGTCGCCCGCGCCGGCCCGGCCGCGGTACGGCTGCTCTCCGACTGGGGCGCCAATGTCATCCGGCTCGAGCCGCCGCCGCCAAAGGACCACGGCTCGGTGACGGGCCAACGCCGCGGCTCGGATGAGCAGAACCTGCACCGCAACAAGCGCAGCATGTGCGTGGACCTGAAGACGCCGGAGGGCGCGCAGATCCTGGCGCGGCTGCTGGAGAACACCGACGTGGTGGTCGAGAACTTCCGCTCGGTGGTCAAGGCCAGGCTCGGGCTGACATACGAGGCGCTGAGCGCCCGCAATCCGCGCGTGATCCTCGCCAGCATCTCGGGCTTCGGCCAGGATGGCCCCTACAGCGAACGGCCCGGCGTCGACCAGATCGTGCAGGGGATGTGCGGGCTGAGCTCGGTCACCGGCGAGCCGGGGCGCGGCCCGGTCCGCGTCGGCATCGCGATCTCGGACACCACGGCGGGGATGTTCCTGGGCCAGGGGATTCTGCTGGCGCTGTTCCACCGCGAACGGACCGGTCGCGGCCAATGGGTCCATACCTCGCTGATCGAGTCGATGCTCAACAAGCTCGATTTCCAGGCGGCGCGCTACACGGTCGACGGCGAAGTGCCGACGCAGCAAGGCAACGCCCATCCGACGCTGGTGCCGATGGGCACCTATCGCGCCAGCGATGGCCTGGTCAATATCGCGGCCAGCACGCAACGGATGTGGGCCAACTTCTGCCAGGCGCTGGAGGCGCACGATCTGATCGACCACGCCGACTATCGCGACGCGCGTTCGCGTGCCCGCAATCGGGCCGCGCTCGACAAAGCGATCCAGGCCCACACCTCGCGCTTTACCTGCTCGGAATTGATGGCGCGGCTCAATCCGGCCGGCGTGCCTTGCGGCCCCGTGCTCGATATCGGGCAGGCCTTCGAGGACCCGCAGGTCCGCCACCTCGGCATGACCCGTACCGCGCGCCATCCTGTTTTAGGCGAACTCGACCTGCTGCGCTCGCCGATCAACCTGTCCGCCGCGCCCCACCCCGAGCGCTTTGCGCGCGCGGCACCGGACCCCGGCGAGCAGACCGACGAGCTGCTCGGCGAGCTGGGCTTTGCGCCGGAGCTGATCGCGCAGTGGCGCGACAAGGGCGCCATCGCCTGACGATCGACGAGGGGCCGCAGAGCCCCATCGACCCAAGCAACATAACAAGGAGACACCGATGCACAGCCATTCCACAGCGACCTCCGCGGCCTCCCGGGCCTTTAGGGCTTCCAGGGCCTCTGCCACTGTCGCGGCCCTGGCGGCCGTGGGTCTGATCGCCGCCATCGCGCCCGGCGCCGCGATGGCCGAAGGCTATCCGAACAAGCCGATCCGGCTGGTGATCGGCTACACGCCGGCCGGCGCGGCCGATTTCGTTGCGCGCGTGGTGGGCGAGGCCATGTCCAAGGAGCTGGGACAGCCGGTGGTGGTCGAGAACAAGCCCGGTGCCGGCAGCACGCTCGCATCGGCATGGCTGGCGCAGGCGCCGGCGGACGGCTATACGCTGGGGCTGGCCACGGCGACGATCTATGGCATGGACCAGCACCTGTACAAGGTCAAGTACAAGGCCGACAGCTTCACGCCGATTACGCGGCTGACCATCTCGCCGCTGATCCTGGCCGTCAACAAGGACCTCGGCATCGCCGACGTGAAAACGCTTGCGGCGAAGGCCAAGGCGAATCCCGGCAAGTTCAACTACTCGTCTTCGGGCATCGGCGGATCGCCGCATGTCGCCGGGCTGTCGTTTGCGAACGCGGTCGGTGTCGACATGACACACGTGCCGTACAAGGGCGGCGCGCCGGCCTTGCAGGCGGTGGCGGCGGGCGAAGTGGAGTTTTCCTTCGGCACGGCATCGTCGGTGCTGCCGCTCGGCACGCAGGGCGTGGTCAAGATGATCGGCGTCACGACGCCGCAGCGCTCCGCCGTGGCGCCGGGGCTGCCGACCATTGCCGAGCTCGGTTTGCCGGGCTTCGACTACACGTTCTGGTTCGGGCTGTTCGGACCGGCGGGGCTGCCGAAGGAGGTCACGGACAAGCTCTATGCCGTCGCCACCAAGGTGCTGGCCGATCCGGCCATTCGCACGCGTCTGGTCGACAACGGCAGCGAACCGGCACCGTCGCGCTCGCCGGCCGAGTTCAAGCAATGGGCGCAGCAGGATGGCAAGAACGCGCTGCAACGCACGGTGCAGGCGGGCGTGAAGATCGATTGAAACGCGCGGCGCCGGCTGGCGCGGTTGTTGGTGCGCAGGCTGGCGTGTCTTCTGTCGCGCTTGCTGACGCGCTCGCTGGCGTGTTTTCTCGCTCTTGCTGGGGCGCCCTCCGTCAGCGCCCCGTCGGTCAGCGCGCCCCCTTGGCGCCCACGCCCTCGTCCGGCATCGACGCGATCATGTCCGCATAGACGTTCCCGCCGGTCGAGATGTGCTCGACCATCGCCCGCGCCGCCGCCTCCTCATCGCCGCGCAGGATCGCCTCCATCACCGCGCCATGTTCCTCGAGCGAGGCGCGAATGCGCGCGGGCTTCTCGAAGCGGTAGTCGCGCATGCCACGCATGCGGGCCCGCATCGTGCGAATCTGCGCGCTCAGGATCTCGTTGCGGCAGGCCTCGTAGATGACCGCGTGGAAACGGTCATTGGCCTCGCGATAACGGTCGGCGCTGGCCTGCGCCGCCGCCTGCTGGCAAGCCGCATAGGCTTCCCGCAGCGCCCCCCGTTCGGCCTCGGTGATACGCCGCGCGGCCAGCTGGGCCGCCAATGCCTCGAGCTGTACCAGGATCTCGCTCATGGCAACGTATTCGCGCAGCGTGATGGCGGACACAATCGCGCCGCGGCGCGGCACCAGATCGACCAGCCCGGCCGACGCCAGCCGGATCAACGCCTCCCGCACCGGCGTACGCGATACCGAGAAACGCGACAGCAACTGCTGCTCGTCGAGTTGGGCGCCGCTGGCCAGCTTGCCGGACAGAATCTCCTGTTCGATGGTGGCGCGGATCGTTTCCGCCAGACTCGTTCGCTCTTCGGGCATGCGGCAGGGACATCGGTTTGAGTGGGGGCAATTCTACTACGGGGGCCACCCGAAACGCCGTTTTTGCATGCACTGCGCGGCGTTATGTGTACGGAGACGTGGCCGGACGTTGAACTGCCTGCCAAACCGGCCACCGGGCCGAGCGTTTTTACCGTCGCATGCAATTTTTTCGCCGGCCTCGTCGCCGCCCTAGTCGCCGGCCTTTGCGCCGACCGATATGCGGCGGTGTCTTTACCGTGGCGCACGACATCCCAACGCCAGCCTTGCACAGGCCCTGCACAAGCCCCAGCAAGCCCTGCGCGAGCCACGGGGCGAAGGCGGTGATCGGCGAGGCCGGCGTTGGGCGCGGATATTGCTGATTGGTCGAACCCATCCACCTTCAAGGGAGAACACGCCATGCCTATCCGTACCGCAGCACTCAGTGTCGTCAGTACCGCCGCCTGTTCCCTGCTGCTGTCCACCGCGGTGATGGCGCAAGGCACCAGCACCGCGCCGAAGAACACGGCGCCCGGCAATATGCCCGCCACGACCGCAACGGATCAGACCACCACGCGAGGCACCGCGGGCGACGCCAGCAAGCTGGTGCGCGCCGACCGCAGCTTCCTGGAAAACGCCGCGCAGGGCGGCCTGGCCGAGGTCGAGGGCAGCAAGCTGGCCGAGCAGAAGGCCTCCAATGCCGACGTCAAATCCTTTGCGGCCCGCATGATCAAGGACCACACCATGGTCAACGAGGAGCTCACCAAGCTGGCTTCCAGCAAGGGCTATACGCCGCCGACCGAGCCCTCGGTCGTGCAGCGCACGGAGCTGAAGGGGCTCAGCGCGCTGGATGGCGAGCGCTTCGACAAGATGTACGCCAGCCGGATCGGCGTCGCCGCGCATGAAAAGACGGTCAAGCTGTTCCAGGAAGCGTCGAAGAACGCGAAGGACCCCGACATCAAGGCCTTCGCCGCCAAGCACGTGCCCGACCTGGAGCAGCATCTGCAGATGGCGCGCGACCTGAACAAGAAGGTCGGCAACGACAAGTAAGGTCCCGTCGTTAAGCCCCGTCGTCAGGCCCTCTTGCGGGGCCAGTCGTAAGGCCCTGTTATCAGTCCCAGTCCTGCCGCTGGCGGGCCGCCGCATCTGACCGCGGCGGCCTGCTGGTCCGGTCGATCACCGCTCCGCTTCGCCCCGAACCTATCCGCCGCGCCGCGCACGCCCTCAAGCCGACGCCGCACCGCCATGGCAGCAATGGCCGGCCTGCACCGGCGCTGCCTCCGTGCCGCAGCAGTTGCCCGGCAACACCGGCGCCTGCACGCCGCTGTGGTTGCAGCAACCGCCCTTCCACCAGCGCGCGCCCTCGCCTTCGCAGTACTTCGCATCGGCATCGACCATCCGCATGAACATCGGGTGGTAGTTGCGGCAGACCTCCAGCTCGGTCTTGACCCAGTGCAGCGGGTCCTTTGCATAGTGCGACCAGTAGTCGCCCTGCATATTGATGCCCGGCACCGCGGGATTCCAGCTCTCGTCGAGCCACAGGTCCGGATCGCCGTACTTCGCGCACAGCTTGCGGATGGCGGGGTCGTCGAGCGCCAGCAGGCGGCCGTTCTCGATGATGTTCTCGTTGTCGCCGGACCGCTCGGTGGTGTACGTGGGGAAATACAGGTGCAGGTGCCAGTGGCCGACCAGATGCCCCATCCTGGCGGCCTCGCGCTCGGCCATCGAGGAGATGATGGTGCCGAAGCCCATATGGATGACGCCGGAGCGCACGCGCTCGTACAGGCAATTGACGAAGCCCGACGGGAAGTCCTTGCGCGGCCGGTGGATATGCGGATTGGTGCCGATCGACGCCTCCCACCAGTACATCAGGCCCTTGCCTGGGAAGGTCGGATACTGGATGTCCCGGGTCTGCTCCATCACGTAGCGCAGCTTGTCGCCAAAGTCGCCGCCGGCGTTGATGCGCGTGATCTTCGAATTCTCGACCACGAGCTGGGTCCAGTCGCACGGCGCGATATGGTTGGTGGTGCCGGCGATCACGCCGCAGCCGTCCTCCTTGAACGGATGGAACATCCACGGCCGCCCGGTGATATGCCCCGGCAGATAGGTCTTGCCGAAATGCTCGTTGCCGCGCCAGGTCGCCGCGGTCAGGTCGGGGTGATAGAACTCGCGCCGCGCGTCCCAGTAGTCGTCGTGATTGGTGAAGCTGATGTCGGTGCCCTCGGGGTCCGTAATGCGCGCCCGCCGCGCGGTACGGATGCGGTCCCAGGTCCAGCGGTCGATCGCGTTGATGACCTCGATCGGCATCGCATGCGCGGGCGAGGCCAGGATCTCCGGCGTGATGAAGGGCATGCGCTGGATCTTGATGAAGCGCTCGGCCAGCACCGGGCCGCCGTAGCCCATCAAGATCTTGTCGTACTGCTGCTTCTTTTCTTCCTCTTCCCACATGTCCATCCACTGCGCCAGCTCGCGCGTGCGGAACAGGTAGTAGTCGACCTCGTCGGCCCCGACCCAGGTCGGGATCGGGCCGCGATCGACCTTCTGGATCTCGTACCTGACCTTGTACTTCTCGAGGATGCGCTGGCATGCCTGGATCGTCAGCTCGCTGTGCCAGTTGTCGACGCGCAGCAGCACGCGCTCGCCCTCCTTCAGGTCCCAGCAGGCGTTGAGCCCGTGGTTGTACGGACGGCGCGCGACGTGTTCGAGATACGGCAGCAGCTGGTCGGCATCGGTGATCTCGACGAACGGCGGGCATCGCGGGCGGCGACTGTCCTTCAGCGGCGGACGGTCGTAGTGCGGCAGGCCGCTGCGATCGTCGGCGGCAGGCGAGCGGTGGTTGGCGTTGGCGTTGGCGTTGGCGTTGGCGTTGGCGTTGGCGTTGGCGTTGGTGTTGGTGTTGGCGTTGGTGTTGGCGTTGGCGTTGGCGTTGGCGTTGGTGTTGGCGTTGGTGTTGGCGTTGGCGTTGGCGTCGGGCTTGCGAGCGGAATGGGCGGTCATGTCTGTCTCGGTTCTTGCGATGGAATGGCAGCCGGTCGGGGCGGCGGGGACGCCGAGCCCTCAGCGATCAATCGACGCTGGCGCCGGAGCGCTTGACCAGCGCCCCCCAGCGGTCATATTCGGCACGAACGAATTGCGCGAAGGCGGCGCTCGATTGCGGTACCGGCTCGGCGCCGCGGTCCAGCAGCTGCTGCCGCAGCGCGGGGTCGGCCAGCGCCTTCTGAATCGCGGCGTGGACCTTCGCGACGACATCGGCCGGCGTGCCCTTCGGCACGAAGATGCCGTCCCACGCGCTGACCTCGAAGCCGGCCAGGCCCTGCTCCGCCACGGTGGGCGCATCGGGAAAGCTCGGCACGCGCTGCGCGGTCGTCACGGCGAGGCCCTGCACCTTGCCGCCGCGCACCGCCGGCATGACGTTGGGCATCACCTCGATCATCAGGTCGACCTGGCCGCCCATCAGGTCCGTCAGCGCCAGCGCGCCCCCGCGGTACGGCACATGGACCATCGAGACGCCGGCCGATGCCTTCAGCAGTTCGGAAGCCAGATGCGAGGTGGTGCCGTTGCCGGCCGACGCAACCGTGTATTTGCCGGGATTGGCCTTCAGCACCTGCAGCAGTTCGGGGAAGGTCTTCGCCGGAAAGCCGGGACGCGTGACCACCATCGTGGCGATGCGCGTCAACTGCGCGACGGGCACGAAGTCCTGCATCGCATCGAAGCCGGTGCGCTTGTACAGCGCGTGATTGATGGCGAAGGTGCCATTGGTGCCGTACAGCAGCGTATAGCCGTCCGGCGCCGCCTTTGCCGCGGCCTGCGAGCCGATATTGCCGCCGGCGCCCGCCACGTTCTCGATCACCAGCGACTGGCCAAGCTCCTTGCCGGCGCGGGTCATCACGAGGCGGGCCAGCGTGTCGCCGCCACCGCCGGCGGGGAACGGGACGATCAGGCGGATCGCCTTGGACGGATACGGCTCGGACGCGGCAACGGCTGCAGCGGGGCCAGCCAGCAGTCCGGTTGCCACCGCCGCGAGCGCGAAGGCTGTCGCACGGCGGCGCGGGGAAACGACGGGCGAGCGCGGGGCTTGCCGCCGCCGCAGGAATCGGGATGGCACGGCGCTTGTCTCCTGTCCGGCATTTTGTCGCTGTTTGCATGCAAACATGCTTACCAATGCCGTTTATCGTCGACCTATGATGCCTTTTGCATGCAGTATTGGCGATGCACCCGGCTGCGTCAAGCTGGCCTCATGCCATAATGAAACCCCACATGTCTGCCCAACTCCACTTTTGATCGATGGCCTCCCAGATAGAACGCGTGACGATGGAATTGCGGCGCCGCATCCTGGCCGGCGACCTGCGGGCCGGCGAACGGATCCGCGAGGTGCAGTTCTCCGGGGAATTGGGCGTGTCCCGGACCCCGCTGCGGCTGGCGCTGGGCGAGCTGGAAAAGGAGGGTCTGCTGGAGCGTCTGCCGACGCGCGGGTTCCGCGTGCGTCAGGTCACGCTGGATGAAGTGGCCATGGCGATCGACGTGCGCGGCACGCTCGAAGGCATGGCGGCACGGCTGCTGGCGGAGCAAGGCGTCACCAGAGAGATATTCGCGGTGCTGCAGGCCTGCGTCGACGAGGGGCGGCTACTGGTCGAGCAGGCGCTGCTCGGGAAGGATGCGCCGGTCGATACCACGCGCTGGGCGGCGATGAATGCGCGCTTTCATCGGGCGCTGGTCGAGGGCGCGGGCAATCCGGCGCTGGCATCGGCGCTCGACCATATCGCCAGGACGCCGATGGCGGGCCCTGGCGCGCTGGGCGCGGCGGGAGTGCAGCCGTCGCTGGAACTGGCCTTCGTGCAGCGCGCGCAGTTCGATCATGAGGATGTGGTGCGGGCCATCGTCGCGCATGAAGGGACACGGGCCGAGGCGCTGATGCGCGAGCACGCGCGCCGCAGCCGGGACAACAAGCGCGCGCTGGTGCAGGGGCTGCATCCGGCGACGTAGCGGGCCAAACGCCCGGCCCAGTCCAGCCCAGCCTCGCCTCGCCCCGCCTCGCCCCGCCTCGCCCCGCCCAACCTCGCCCCGCCTGGCAGCGCAGCGGCCTACAACATATGGGCCAGGAACTCCCGCGTGCGCGGATGCTGCGGCGCGCGGAAGAATTCCTCGGACGACGCGCTCTCGACGATGCGGCCCTGGTCCATGAAGACGACCCGGTGCGCGACTTCGCGCGCGAAGCCCATTTCGTGCGTGACCACCAGCATGGTCATGTGGTCATCCGCCAGCTGCCGCATCGTGCGCAGCACCTCGCCGGTCAGCTCGGGATCGAGCGCCGAGGTCGGTTCGTCGAACAGCATGATGTCCGGCTCCATCGCCAGCGCGCGGGCGATCGCCACGCGCTGCTTCTGCCCGCCCGACAGGCGCGACGGATAGTTGTCGCGCTTCTCCAGCAGGCCGACCTTGCGCAGCAGCGCATCGGCGATCGGCACGATGGCATCGCGCGCCATGCCCTTGACCGTCATCGGCGCCTCGATGATGTTCTGCAGCACCGTCATGTGCGGGAACAGATTGAAGGACTGGAACACCATGCCCATCTTGCGGCAGATGCGGCGTACCTCGGCGTCCGGCACGTAGCGGCTGCGCTGGTCCGCGCCGGGCTCGGCCAGCGTCTCGCCCTCGATCTCGATGCTGCCGCCGTCGATCGTCTCGAGATGGTTCAGGCAGCGCAGCAGCGTGCTTTTGCCCGAGCCGGACGGCCCGATGACCGCCACCACCTCGCCCTTGCGCAGCGTCAGCGAGACGCCGTGCAGCACGCGATTGGCGCCGAACGACTTGACGATATCGCGGGCGCGGATCATCACCGGGCGCTCCTGCCCTTCGCCGCCGCGGTTCTGCGGCTCATTGATCGTGTGCGGCATAGCGTTTTTCCAGGCTTTGGAACATCCAGGTCAGCAGCAGCGTCATCAGCAGATAGAACGCCGCGGCGACCAGGAAAGGCGTGGTGGTGAAGTCGCGCTGCACGATGCCGCGCGCGGTGCGCAGGATGTCGTTCAGCGCCAGCACGTAGATCAGCGAGGTGTCCTTGACCAGCGTGATGGTCTCGTTGCTGACCGGCGGCAGCACGCGCCGCACCATCTGCGGCAGCACCACGCGGCGCATCGTCTGCAGGTAGGTCATGCCGAGCGCCTTGCTGGCTTCATACTGGCCGCGGTCGACGGACTGGATGCCGGCGCGGAAGATCTCGGCGAAATACGCCGCGTAGTTCAACGCGAAGGCGACCACCGCCGCGGGAAAGTCCGGCAGGCGCACGCCCACCACCGGCAACAACGGCAGCGCGAAATAGACGAACAGCAGCTGCAGCATCAGCGGCGTGCCGCGCATCAGCCAGATATAGCCGTTGACGGCCACGCTCAGCGGCCGCCATGCCGACAGCCGCGCCAGCGCGAGCGCCAGGCCCAGCGGGACCGACAGCGCCAGCGTGATGAAGAACAGCGAGAGCGTGATCCGCGCGCCCTGCGCCATCGGTCCCAGCAGGGAGAGAACGTAGTCCATGGATCGAAACCCGGCGCGCGGGATCCAGAAAAAAGCGGCGCCCCGTGAAGGGGCGCGGCGGGCTTACTTGATCAGATTCGCGCCGAACCACTGCTGCGCGATGCGGGAGGCCGTGCCGTCCTGCTTCATCTCGGCCAGCGTCTTGTCCAGCTGCGCCAGCAGTTCGGTGTCGTCCTTGCGCAGGCCGACGCCGTAGTCCTCGGTGCCGAAGTTCTCGTCGAGCACGCGGTACTCGCCGGCGCGCTTGCTGACCAGATAGCGGCCCACGACCTCATCGACCACGATGGCGTCGAGGCGGCCGGCGGCCAGGTCCATCAGCGCCGTCACGTTGTCGCCGAAGGTCTTCAGCTCCTTGATGCTGGCGGCCACCTGCGCCTCCTTGCGGATCGCGTCGACCGCGCTGCTGCCGTCCTGCGCACCGACGATGCGGCCGGCCAGGTCGGCCTTGGCCTTGATCGGCGAGGCGCTGCCCACCACGATGATCTGGTGGTTGCTCATGTAGGGCGCGGTGAAGCTGATGTTCTTCTTGCGCTCGTCGGTGATGGTCAGGCCGTTCCACAGCACGTCGACGCGCTTCCCGTTCAGCTCGGCCTCCTTGGCGCTCCAGTCGATGGGCTTGAACTCGACCGTCATGCCGAGGCGGCGCGCGGCCTCCTTGGCCATGTCGATATCGAAGCCGACCAGTTCATTGTTGGCATCGCGAAAGCCCATCGGCGGGAAGTTGTCGTCCAGGCCGACCACGACGGTCTTGGCGGCCGCGGCCGGCGCACCGGCGGCGGGAGCTTGTTCGGACTTGCCGCAGGCGGCGAACAGGGCCACGGCGGAGACGATCAGGAGGGCTTTCAGAGTTTTCATGGTGGGAGAGGCGCGGAGCGAGGTCAGAGCGTCAGAGCAGAGGGCGGGCAGTGCCCGGGAGCCGCCCGAATCCCGCTTTGGCGCGGTGACGTGGCGGCAAACCCGCCATTATACGAAAGGCTGAGGGATGCGTGCAGTCGATGCGTCGACTATTCTTTAGCAATACGCCAACCCGAAAGGTGACGAAATGGCCGCACGCTCCATTGCCTCCCTCTCGCTGAGCTTCGGCTTGGTTTCCATCCCGGTCCGGGTCTTTTCCGCGACCGAAAGCAAGTCCGGCATCGGTTTCAACCTGCTGCACAAGGGCTGCGGCTCGCGGCTGCGGCAGCAGTACATCTGTCAGCGCGAGGGCGTGGTCGTCGAGCGCGCCGACATGGTCAAGGGCTACGAGTTCGAGAAGGACCGGTACGTGGTGTTCGCGCCGGAGGAGCTCGACGCGCTGGAGACCGGCGCGCGCCACACCATCGACATCGTCGCCTTCATGCCGACCGGCGCCATCGACCCGATCTATTTCGACAAGGCCTACTATCTGGCCCCCGACAAGCGCGGCGCCAAGCCGTACAGCCTGCTGACCGAGGCGATGCGCAAGACCGGGACCTGCGCGCTGGCCACCTGGGTGTGGAAGGGCAAGCAGTACATGGTGCAGGTGCGCGCCAACGACGAGGGCCTGGTGCTGCAGCAATTGCTCTATGCGGACGAGGTCCGTTCGATGGCGGACCTGAACGTCGAGCGCACCGATATCCGCCCCGCCGAGCTGACGCTGGCCGAGCAGCTGATCGAGCAGAGCACGGTGGAGGCCTACGACCCCGCGGCCTATCAGGACGAGGAGAAGCAGCGCGTGCTGGCCGAGATCGACAAGAAGATCGAGGGCAAGAAGATCACGGTATCGGCGACGGCGGAGCGGCCCAGCGAGGGCGGCGAGGTGATCGACCTGATGGCGGCGCTCAAGGCGAGCCTGAGCAAGTCGCAGACCGCCGCGAAGAAGCCTGCGCGCGAGGCGGCGCCGCGCAAGGGCGCCAAGCGCGCCACGGAGGCCGCGACCCCGATCCGACGTACTGCCAGGAAATGAGCGCGGTCGGCAAGGACAGCTTCACGCTGAAGGACATCGAAGGCACGTTCGGCGTCTCGCGCGGGACGGTGGCGAGCCTGACGCGGGCAGGTTTGCTCGAACCGATCAAGGGCAGCCGCGGCGAGCGCCAGTTCTCGTTCCAGGACGTGGTGCTGATCCGCACCGCCGATTCGCTGAAGAAGGCCAATGTGCCGCCGCGGCGCGTCACGCGGGCCTTGCAGCGATTGAAGGCGTGGTCGCAGGACCGGCCGCTGTCGGGTGTGCGGATCGCGGCGGTCGGCAATGGCGTGGTCGTCTCCGAGGCGCATCGCCAGTGGGAGGTCGAGACCGGCCAGCTGGTGATGGAATTGCAGCCGAGCCGGTCGCAGCCGGGCGCGGTGCTGTCGATCCAGTCGGCGAGGAAGGCCGACAACCCGGCCAAAAACAGCGCTGATGACGGCGCTGACAACCGCGCTGACAACCGCACCGACCCCACCGAGCACCGCGCGGAGGAGCATACCGGCCACGGCCCCGACGCCGGTACATGGTTCCAGCTCGGCTGCCAGCTCGAAGCACAGGACATGCGCAAGGCCGAACAAGCCTACCGCCGCGCGATCGCGATCGCCCCCGACTACGCCGATCCCTATTTGAACCTCGGCTGCCTGCTGACCGAGGCGGGGCGCGTGCAGGAGGCCGAATCGCTGTATCGGGACGCGCTCACCGCGATCGGCGACGAACCGCTGCTCCACTTCAATCTCGGCGTCACGCTCGAAGATCTGGAGCGATACGAGGACGCGCTGCGCAGCTATCACCGCTGCATCGACATCGCGCCGGACATGGCGGATGCGCATTTCAATGCGGCCCGGCTGCATGAGCAGCTGGGCGACGCGCATCGCGCGATTCGGCATTTCAACCAGTATCGGAAGTACTGTCGCTGAGGGCTGCCGATGAGGGGCTGCCGATGAGGGGCTCCCGATGAGGGGCTGCCGAAGAGGGGCTGCCGATGAGGCTCGGCCGTTGAGCGTCTGCCGCTGGGGGGCTGTGGCACGGGCTCTGTCGAGGGCGCATGGTGCGCCGCAGGGTTGAGACTTCTCAACGGCTATGGGATACTCGGCCTGCTTTCAGCCGTTTTTCCCCGGTTTTCCGGGCCGATGGAGCAAACGCTCCACCGAAGACACCGGCTCACTCTTCCTCTTCTTCGCGACCGAATGCAACTCGTCCTGCGCCGCTCCGCCCTTTTCCAGCATGCCCTGCATGCTGTGGCGGCACGCGCGTACGGCGACGCTTGCGGCTTTGCCGCGCGCCAGGCCATGGTCGCCCGCACATCCCATATTCCCGCCGTGCTTCTCTCAGCCGTGCGGGGAGTCCGGGACTAGCACCAACAGTCCCACACCGGTCTCCCTGGCACGGCACATTGCCCGGGGATCGCCATCGACGATCGGCGATCCACTGTTCAACGTGCAATTGGGAGAGCGCATGTCCGCCAAGACCAGAAAATCCGCCGTCGTCTATCGCCGCGCCCTGCTCGCCATGGCCGGCATTGCCGCGCTTTATCTCGCGGTTGAATTCATCGTGATGAATCCGCTGTAGGCGGTTTGAACGCGGTTTCCCTCCGCGCCTCCCTCTCCCGCGTGGGGAGAGGGAGCGCGGCATCGCGCTTGCATTCGTGCGTGCCACCGCCCAAGGCACGACAGCCCCACCCTTCACCGACTACCGAGGTCCCGATGTCCATGGAACTCACCCAGAATTTCGTCAAGGCGAAACGCCCCTGCGCGGACGGCTACAAATGGTTCCTGCGCAACCGGCATGACGGCAGCGACTACCAGCGGCTGCTCGATGCGCTGGTCGATGCCGGCCGCGTCGGCGATGCGTGCTGGCTGCTGGACCAGTTCGGCCCCACCGATGCCGTGCTGACGCTCGATGCGCTGAACGCCGGCGCGCTGGTGTTCGCCGGCACGCTGGTCGTGCGCGGCGCCATCGATGTCGATTCGGTGGTCCGGGCCGGCCGCACGATCCGCGTCGGCGGCGGCATCCGCGCGGGCACGGCGATCATCGCCGGCGAAGATATCGACTGCGCCGGCAATCTCTACAGCGGCGGCGCCATCGAGGCCGGCGGCGACATCAAGGCCGCGTGGGGCATCGACGTCGCAACCTTCCTCGATGCCAAGGGCAGCGTGCGCGCGGGCTGGGACATCAGCGCGGGCGAGCACATCCACGTCGGCCGCAATCTGCGCGCGGGGGACAGCATCGCCGCGCAGCACGCGATCCGCTGCGGCGGGACGCTGAAGGCCGACGGCGATCTGCAGGGCCACGGCATCAGCGCCGGCCACGGCATCGAGGCCGGCGGCGCGATCCGCAGCAGCCACCATATCGAAGCCGGCTGGGGCATCAAGGCAACGGGATCCATCGTGGCGGAGAGCGCGATCAAGGCCGGCGAAGGCGTGCAGACCGACGAGGACATCGTCACCGGGCCGGGATATGGCATTCATGCGGGACTGAACGTGCGGATCGATATCTGGGACGTCAGCGCGCGCATCGTTGCCCGCCGCAAACCCGAGAACCTGGTCAGCGGCGCCTGGCAGAGCGGTTGACGACGGCCATGTCCTTCCTGCTCGCCCATGCGGCCGCCGGCCCCGCTTCATGGCCGGACTCGCCGCGACAGCGGCATACAAGCCGCCCCACCCTCGCCCGCCTGCTGCGCGCCATCGAACTGCGCATCGATGTCGATCACGCCCCCGACGCGCTCGAGGCCGAATTGCAGACACTGTACGACCGGCTCTACCAGCCCGGCGACTGCCTGCACGGCATCGCGGCCACGCCCTCGGCCCTGCCGGGGCTGGTGGTGCGCTTCCGCGAGGCGGATGGGGAGTATTACTTCTATGTTGAAGACACCGTGCGGCGCCGGCTTGCCGGCTATACCGTCTTCAACCGGCTGGTCGAACTGGACCGCCGCGCCGACCGCCATCTGCGCGCCCCGCATTCGAAGTTCGCCCCGCCCTACCAGCGCCGTGGCCTGGCCTCGGCGATCTATCGCCGGTATCTTGATGCGGGACACTGCCTGATCACCGGCGCACGCCAATCGCTGGGCGCGCATGCGTTATGGCATGCCCTGGCGGCGGACTACGAACGCGGTTATGTGGAACTACGCGACAAGGCGCTGCGCGACCTGGGGCCGCAGGTGTCCGAGACCGTGCGGGACGACCTGCATACCCGCATGGTGCTGCTGGGACGGGGATGGACGATGGCGGCGCTGAGGGCCGCAACGGGTATGGTGGTGTAGTCGTGAAACAACGTACTGCTGTCCGATAGACCGTTGATCATCCCGCGTCCGCTATCGCTCGTCCGCGTATTGGCTGCATCCTTCAGTAGTGCAACGTTCGGCGAGGTCCGAGCCGCGTACCGCCCTTAAGAACCGCCTCGTGGCAGCCGGCACGGCCAGCACGCCGCCGGTATGCAGTGAGCGCACAACGCGAAAGGACCTTGTGAAGCCGTTCCCAATGTTCTGATCGCCTTATGTGCGCCGCAATCTCTGGGTCAATCCAGGAGGCGATCCAAACAAGTCGCTGCGCGAACAGCTTCGCGCTGACGACCGTATGGCGCGGTCGACGTGGGATGAAACCGATATGCCCGTACGCGTCGAACTCAGGCATTCCCCAAATGGCATCATGATGGCCAACACGGTTGCGAACATCGCGAACGGAGCGCAGCAGTCTTACCAGACGGTTTCTGAAGTCTTCAGAGCCATACTGGGTGCCAACAGGCGCGTATGGAAACGCCATCTGAAGAACTGACTGTTGCAACGCGGGCGGATGGTTGGACCGGCCAAGCCCGTTCACCAATTGCTCCCAGAAGCCAAATGAGGCCGATGCAACAACGTCATCCTGGCTGATGGTCTTTCCTTTGCGGGAGCGCCGGTCCACAAACTTATGAATCTCATGCCGATCCTGAGGCGGCATGGAATGAGGCGTCTTCGGTGTTGGAGCGCCGGCGTGTACTGGACCCGCAAGTGGAAGCATCCACGGCGCCGAATCGGTCTGCGCATAGAACTGAGACAAGGCTCTATGCAACGCATTGCGCAACGTGACCTCAAAATCATTGAGAAGCGGCAGGAGCGCCCCCGACAATGCTTGGCACCAGGTGTAGCAGCCCAAGAGATCGCTCTTTGAGCTGCATTGGAAGAAACGGCGTACGGCGGCCAACCGCCGCTCTGTCAGATGGACTTGCATGCCACCGCGCACAGGGATGAAAAGCCGGAAATATATCTGGCTTTCCTCTCCACGGATGTTGATTTTAGACGGGCAGTGGCTGTAATATTTCCGCTTGAGACGGGGGTGGTCCGAGGTCGGACGGGCCTCCGTGATTAGAGTCGAAACCCCGCGCAAGCGGGGTTTCGGCTTTCTAGAGGCAGAACTACGCGATCAGCCCTTCGCGGCCATCACGCCGGCGATCGCCTTCGCGACCACCGCCACATTGCCGTGGTTCAGGCCGGCCACGCACATGCGGCCCGAGCGGACCAGATAGACGCCGTGCTCGGTGCGCAGCGTATCGACCTGCTCGGCGGACAGGCCGGTATAGGTGAACATGCCCCGCTGCGCCAGATAGCGCGACAGGTCCGCATCGCCGACCAGGCGCTGCAAATTGCCGTGGATCGCCGTGCGCATCGCCGCGATGCGCTCGCGCATGGCGGCCAGTTCGGCCTCCCACGACTGGCGCAGCGCCGGCGTGGTCAGCACCTTGCCGACGATGCGGGCGCCGTGCGTCGGCGGGTTGCTGTAGTTGGCGCGCACCGCGCCGGTCAGCTGGCCCAGCACGCGGCCGGCTTCCTCGGCGTTCGCGCAGACCACCGACAGGCCGCCGCAGCGCTCGCCGTACAGCGAGAAGTTCTTCGAGAACGAATTGGCGACCAGGCACGGCACGCCTTCGCGCACGAGTTCGTGGATCACGAAGGCATCGTCCTGCAGGCCGGTGCCGAAGCCCTGATAGGCCATGTCGACGAAGGGCAGCAGCCCGCGCGACTTGACCACGGCGATGACTTCGCGCCATTGCGCCTCGTTCAGGTCCACGCCGGTCGGGTTGTGGCAGCAGGCGTGCAGCAGCACCACATGGCCCTTCGGCACCTGGCGCAGCGCGTCGATCATCGCGTCGAAGCGCAGGCCGCCGGTGGCGTCGTCATAGTACGGATAGCTGTTGACCTGGAAGCCGGCGCGCTCGAACACCACGCGATGGTTGTCCCAGCTCGGATCGCTGATCCACAGCTGCGCCTCGGGGAAATAGCGCTTCAGGAAATCGGCGCCGACGCGCAGCGCGCCCGAACCGCCCAGTGTCTGGATGGTGGCGACGCGGCCCTCGGCCAGCGCGGGGCTGTTCTCGCCGAACACCAGCTTCTGCACGGCCTGGCGATAGCCGGCGATACCGGCCATCGGCAGATACGGGCGCGGACCCTGGTCGGCGACCAGCGCGGCTTCTGCTTCGCGCACCGCGGCCATCAGCGGCAGGCGGCCTTCGTCGTCGAAGCAGACGCCGATCGTCAGATTGACCTTGTCCTGACGCGGGTCTTGCGCGAAGTTCTCGTTCAGGGACAGGATGGGGTCGCCGGGGTAGGCGTCGATATGAGCAAACATGAAAACCTCAAGCCAGATTGAGACCGATGCAAGATCGGAGATGACGCGCGGCGTCGCGAGCGGCGCCGGGCGCCGCCTCGCATTGCCGTCACTGCCTCAGCGCACCGGTGCGCCCTGCGGCAGCGCCTGCGCCGCGTCCTTGTTCCGCAGCCGGTAGCACACGGCCAGCACGCCCAGCCACACCGGGATCAGATAGACCGAGAGGCGCAGGTCCGGCGTCAGGTACATGATCACCAGGATGCCGGCCATGAAGACCAGGCACAGGTAATTGGTCAGCGGGTAGCCGAAGCTCTGGAAGCGCGTGGTCAGGCCGGCGCTGCGCTTGTGGGCGCGGAACTTCAGATGGATCACGCTGATCATCGCCCAGTTGATGATCAGGGCCGACACCACCAGGCCCATCAGCAGCTGGAAGGCCTTGCCCGGGATCAGGTAGTTGATCAGCACGCAGACCGCGGTGGCAGCCGCCGATGCGCCCAGGGCCACCACCGGAATGCCGCGCCGGTTGACCTTCAGCAGCGCCTTGGGGGCGTTGCCCTGGCGTGCCAGGCCGAACAGCATGCGGCTGTTGCAGTAAACCCCGCTATTGTAGACCGACAGCGCCGCGGTCAGCACCACCACGTTCAGCACGTTGGCGACCCAGTTGCTGTTCAGCGCATGGAAGATCAGCACGAAGGGGCTGCCGCCGCTGGCGACGTTCTCCCACGGGTACAGCGACAGCAGCACGCCGAGCGCGCCGACATAGAAGATCAGGATGCGATAGATGACCTGGTTGGTCGCCTTGGGGATGGTCTTCTCGGGCGAATCGGCCTCGGCCGCGGTGATGCCCACCAGCTCCAGGCCGCCGAACGAGAACATGATCACCGCCATCGCCATCACCAGGCCGGACACGCCGTTCGGGAAGAAGCCGCCGTGCTGCCACAGGTTGGCGACCGAGGCCTGCGGGCCTGCCTCGCCGGACACCAGCAGATAGCCGCCGAAGCCGATCATGCCGATGATCGCCGCGACCTTGACGATCGAGAACCAGAACTCGGTCTCGCCGAAGGACTTGACGCTGGCCAGGTTGACCGCGTTGATGATCAGGAAGAAGGCCAATGCCGACACCCAGGTCGGAATCTCCGGCCACCAGTACTGGACGTAGATGCCGACCGCCGACAGCTCGGCCATGCTGACCAGGATATAGAGCACCCAGTAGTTCCAGCCCGACATGAAGCCGGCGAAATGGCCGTAGTACTTGTCGGCGAAATAGCTGAAGGAGCCCGCCACCGGCTCGTCGACCACCATCTCGCCGAGCTGGCGCATGATGAAAAAGGCGACGATGCCGGCGACGGCATAGCCCAGCAATACCGAGGGGCCCGCCATCTTGATGGTCTGGGCAATGCCCAGGAACAGGCCCGTGCCAATGGCACCGCCCAGCGCGATCAGCTGGATGTGCCGGTTCTTCAGGCCGCGCTTGAGCGAGCGGTCCGATTGATCTGCATGCATGAAGTGTTTCCTCTACCCATTCTTTTGGAATGATAGCCGGGCGCCTCTATGGGGGCGGGCGCTTATGGCTGTGCGCTGCCGCGGCGCGGGTAGCGCCGGGCAGTCGGTGGATATGACCCTGTGAACAATCCCGACGCGAGCGGCCGGGGTCGCCGACGAGCTGACGGATCAGACGTTCAGCACGCCCCGCTCGATCTGGTCACGCTCGAGCGATTCGAACAGCGCCTTGAAGTTGCCTTCGCCGAAGCCTTCATCGCCTTCGCGCTGGATGAACTCGAAGAACACGGGACCCAGCAGCGGCTTCGAGAAGATCTGCAGCAGCAGGCGGCGCTGGCCGCCCTCGGTGGTGCCGTCGAGCAGGATGCCGCGGGCCTGCAGCTGGTCGACCGGCTGGCCATGGCCGGGCAGGCGCTTGGCCAGGTTGTCGTAGTAGTACTGGTTCGGCGCGGTGGCCAGCGGCACGCCCGACAGCTGCAGGTTGTCGATGACCTCGATCAGGTTGTCGCACAGGAAGGCGATGTGCTGGATGCCTTCGCCGTTGAACTGCATCAGGAATTCCTCGATCTGGCCGCCGCCCTTCTGCGATTCCTCGTTCAGCGGAATGCGGATCTTGCCGTCCGGCGCGGTCATCGCCTTCGAGGTCAGGCCGGTGTATTCGCCCTTGATGTCGAAGTAGCGGATCTCGCGGAAGTTGAACAGCTTCTCGTAGAAGTCCGCCCAGTACGCCATGCGGCCACGGTAGACGTTGTGCGTCAGGTGGTCGATCAGCTTCAGGCCATGTCCGGCCGGGCGGCGGTCCACGCCTTCGATGAATTCGAAGTCGATGTCGTAGATGCTCTTGCCGTCCTCGAAACGGTCGATCAGGTACAGCGGCGCGCCGCCGATCCCCTTGATCGCCGGCAGGCGCAGTTCCATCGGGCCGGTCGGGATCTCCACCGGTTGCGCGCCGAGCTCGAGCGCGCGGGCATAGGCCTTGTGCGAGTCCTTGACGCGGAACGCCATGCCGCAGGCGCTGGGGCCGTGCTCGGCGGCGAAGTACGCGGCCAGGCTGTTCGGCTCGCGATTGACGATGAAATTGACGTCGCCCTGGCGATACAGCACCACGTCCTTGGAGCGGTGGCGGGCCACCAGCGTGAAGCCCATCTGTTCGAACAGGGGCTCCAGCACATTCGGCGTCGGCGAGGCGAATTCGACGAATTCAAAGCCCATCAGCTGCATCGGGTTGTCAAAGAGATCGCTCATATCGTCTTCTGGCAAGTGGGTTGTGGGTCCGGGATGCCGGGGCATCCCCCGGGAAATATTATTTCGGCTGCTCATGCGTCGAATCGCGCCGGCGGGTGTCGGGTCCCAGCAGGGCCCCGACATATCGCCTGAGGGTCGAACGCATGCAGCGATGCGATGCAGTTTATATTTCGCGGCGCCAAATTGGATTTCGTTAAAACCACAGGGAAACCCTAGGATGTGAGATAACATTTCATCAAATATGGCTCTGGAGAAATAAAGATGCATTCGATCGAACTGGACCGCACCGACCGCCGCCTGCTGGACGTCCTGCAGGAGCACGGCCGCGCCTCCAACCTGGAACTGGCCGAGGCCATCAACCTGTCGCCGGCCCAGACATTGCGGCGTCACCGCCGCCTGGAGGAAAGCGGCATCATCAAGCGCTACGAGGCCCGGCTCGACGGCGCCATGCTCGGCTTCGGCGTGGTGGCCTTCATCCATGTGACGATGGAGCGCGGGCATATCCGCGACCTGTCTAAGTTCAAGGGCCTGGTGACCGAGCTGGCCCAGATCCAGGAGTGCTTCTCCGTGACGGGCGATATCGACTATGTATTGAAGGTGGTCGCGCGGGACCTGAAGTCGCTGTCGGACTTCCTGCTCGATGCGCTGATGCGGATTCCGGGCGTCAGCGGCGTGCGCTCCAGCGTCTGCCTCGACGAAATCAAGTGCACCAGCGCGATGCCGCTGGATCTGTAGACGACTTTTTTAGACAACTCGGGGACGCCGCCGAGGCCTCTCACGCCTGGACCGGCGCGGTGCCGCAATTTTCTGCCGCGACACAGGGTTAGCCCGAGCCGCAATCGCAACATCCTGTTGGGCGCGTCGCCATACACTGGGCGCCGGCCGCATCGGCCGACATACATCGGGACGCCGGCCGCATCCGCCGACGTCAGCGGCGCGATGCAACGCATTCCCTGGAGACCTGACATGGCATTCGACTTCCACGACAAGACCGTCCTCATCACCGGCGCGGCCGGCAACCTCGGCCGCGCCGTCGCCGACGCCTTCGCGCGTGCCGGCGCCCGCCTGGTGCTGGTGGACCGCCCGGGCGTCAGCCCCGCCCTTCCGGCCGGCGCGCATCTCGCGGTGGAAGCCGACCTGCTCGACGCCGGCGCGGTCAAGCGCGCGATCGAACAGGCGATCGGCAGCTGCCAGCGCATCGACGTGGTCTGCAATCTGGCGGGGGGCTTCGGCATGGGTCCGGTCGTCGGCGAGGGCGCCGATGCCCAGTGGGAGCGGATGTTCGACCTGAACCTGCGTACGGTGCTGAACGTGTCGCGCGCGGTGGTGCCGCACATGATCGCGGCCGGCGGCGGCAGGATCGTCAATGTCGGCGCGAACTCGGCCGCGCGCGGACTGGCGCAGATGGGTGCCTACTGCGCGTCGAAGGACGCGCTGGCGCGGCTGACCGAGGCGCTGTCGGCGGAGGTGCGCGACCAGGGCGTGCACGTCAACGCCGTGCTGCCCAGCGTGCTCGACACCCCGGAAAACCGCGCAGCGATGCCCGACGCCGATGCCTCGCGCTGGGTCGATCCCGCGGCGCTGGCCGACGCGATCCTGTTCCTGGCCTCCGACGCGGCCCGCGCGATTCACGGCGCGCTGCTGCCGGTGGTCAATCGCGCCTGACGCGCGCGGCTGGAATCAAACGCCAGCCCGCACCGGCCCGAAGCGCTCTTCATACAGCGCCGACACCCAGTCGACAAAGACCCGCACTCGGGGCGCCAGTTGGCGCTGCGAGGTGTACATGACCGACACCGGCAGCTCCGGACACGGCCAATCGGCCAGCACCTGCACCAGCCGGCCCGTGCGCAGATGGTCCTCGATGCGGAAGCGCGGCACCTGGATCAAACCGCAGCCGGCCAGCCCGGCCTGCGTATAGCACTCGGCGTCGCTGACGGTGATCCAGCCGCGTGGCTGGTATTCGACCACCTCGCCGTCGACGCGCACGGTGAACGGATAGCGGTAATCGTGATTGCGGGCGAAAAAGCCCACGCCCTGATGCCGGGCGAGTTCGTCCGGGTGGCGGGGCACGCCGTGCCGGTCCAGATAGGCCGGGCTGGCGCAGATCACCTCGGTCAGGTTGGCGAGCCGTCGCGCCACCAGCGAGGACTCGCGCGGCACGCCGGCCCGGACCACGCAATCGATGCCCTCGCCGATCAGATCGACCAGCCGGTCGCCGCTGCTGATCGCCAACTCGATATGCGGATAGCGTTGGTGGAATTCGCCGATGCGCGGCAGGATGATCATCGCCGCGTGCGTGCCATGCAGATCGAGCCGCAGCGTGCCGCGCGGATCGGTGGCGTGGCTGCTCAGCGAGGTCTCGGCATTCTCGAGTTCGGCGAGCACGCGCTTGCTGCGCTCGTAGAACGCCTGGCCGTCGAGCGTGGGGCGGACCTGGCGTGTGGTGCGTTCCAGCAGCCGGGCGCCGAGCCGCGCCTCCAGTTCCTTGATCGCATGCGTGGCCGTGGCGCGCGGGATATTGAGCGCATTGGCGGCACCGGAGAAGCTGCCGAGCTCCACGATGCGGGTAAACAGTTGCAAGGCGTCGAAGCGGTCCATGCCGTTGGGATCGATCTGCATTGAAGGTCCGGCAGAATTAACAGATCGATCGGGCGGCGGTCAATCCTTTCCTTGCCGTGGCGGCGCGCTGCCGCCGGGCCGCGCCGGGCCGTGCCGGCCTGCTCTAGGCCCGCCGGCGCGCATGCAGCGCGGCATCGACCGACCACGCTCCGCCGCCTCGCGCGGCGATCAGCAGCACCACGGCCAGCAGCACCAGCGGATATTCCATGCCCCGGTCGATCCACGCGAAGTGCTGCCGGTGGATATAGCAGATCGCGATCATCTGCACCGTCATCAGCGCTGCCAGCGGCCGGGTCCATGCCCCGGCCACCAGCATCGCACCGCCGAAGGTCTCAAGCACGGCCACCAGCCAGGCGAGCACCGGCGCGCCGGGCAGATGCAGGACCTCGGCAATCAGCCGCGTCGCGCCCGCCATTGGATCGGCCATCGAGCCGTGGCTGGTGCCCAGCAGCTTGGGAAGGCCGTGGGTCATCATCACGATGCCGAAGACGATGCGGAGCAGCAGATAGGCGACGGGTTCAAAGCGCGCGCCAGCGGCGTGCCGGCGCCGCACCGATCCATCGGACATCCCGGCAACTGCCGGCCCCGGCTGCCCCTCTTCGATGATTCGCTTCGTCATGTCTCTCTCCACCACTGCGGCACCCCGGCCGCGATGGAGCCCATTCTGTCGATGGCGGCCGGAGCGGACAATCCGGCCGCCATTGGCTTGTGTTTCCAATGGACTCCAACAATCAGGCAGAGCGCGGCACGGCAGCGGCCGGCACTACCGCATCGCGCCGATGCGCGAGCCGATACAGCACTGGCAGCACCAGCAGCGTCAGCGCGGTCGATGACAGGATGCCGCCGATCACCACGGTGGCGAGCGGCCGTTGCACCTCGGCGCCGGTGCCGGTGGCGATTGCCATCGGCACGAAGCCCAGCGAGGCGACCAGCGCCGTCATCAGTACCGGGCGCAGCCGCGTCAGCGCGCCGAGCCGGATCGCCTCGTCGAGCGGCTTGCCTTCGTCGCGCAGCGTGCGGATGAACGACAGCATCACCAGGCCGTTGAGCACCGCAACGCCCGACAGCGCGATAAAGCCGACCGCCGCGGTGATCGACAGCGGCAAGCCGCGCAGCCACAGCGCCAGGATGCCGCCGGTCAGCGCAAACGGAATGCCGGTAAACACCAGCATGCCGTCCTTGATGTTGTTGAACATCGCAAACAGCAGCACGAAGACCAGCAGCAAGGCGACCGGCACGACGATCTGCAGCCGGGCCGTGGCCGAGCGCAACTGCTCGTAGGTGCCACCCCAGCCCAGCCAGTAGCCGGCCGGCACGCTGACCGCCTTGTCGATCGCGGCCCGCGCTTCGGGCACGAAGCTGCCGATATCGCGGCCGCGGACATTGGCGCTGACGACGACGCGCCGCTTGCCGTTCTCGCGCGAGATCTGGTTCGGGCCGGGCGCGATCTCGATCGTCGCGACCTCGGCCAGCGGGATATAGCTGACTCGAGCATCGGCCCCTCCGCCCTTGGGCAATGCGATCGGCAGCCGGCGCAGCGCCTCGATGTCCTGCCGGACCGTATCGGGCAGTCTTACGATGATGTCGAAGCGCCGATCGCCCTGGTAGAAGATGCCCGCCTCCTTGCCGCCGATGGCGATCGCCACGGCGTCCTGGATATCGGCCAGATTGAGCCCGTAGCGCGCCGCCTTGTGCCGGTCGATGCCGACGGTCAGCATCGGCAGGCCGGTAGTCTGCTCGACCTTGACCTCGGATGCGCCGGGCACGTCCCGCAGCACCGCCGCAATGCGTTCGGCAGTCCGGTCGAGCACCGCCTGATCGTCGCCGAAGACCTTGACCGCGACGTCGGACCGAACGCCCGAGATCAGCTCGTTGAAGCGCAGCTGGATCGGCTGCGAGAACTCGTAGCGATTGCCTGGCAGCCTGGCGACCTCATCCTGCATCGCTCCGAGCAGCGCCTCGCGTGTCCTGGCCGGCTGCGGCCATTCGGATCGCGGCTTCAGCATGATGTAGCCGTCGGAGATATTGGGCGGCATCGGGTCGGACGCCACCTCCGCGGTGCCGGTACGCGCAAACACGCGCTCGATCTCGGGGAATTTCGCCATCAGCGTCGTTTCGAGCTGCTTCTGCATCTCGACCGACTGCGACAGGCTCGTGCCGGGAATGCGCAGGGCCTGGATCGCGATATCGCCCTCGTTCAGATTGGGAATGAACTCGCTGCCGAGTCGGGACGCCATGGCCAGCGAAAGCACGACGGCTACGCCGGCAAAGGTCAGCACGACCGGCGCATTCGCCAGCGACCGCTCCAGCCAGACCGCATAGCGCCGCTTCGCCCATGCCATCAGCCGGTTTTCCTTCTCGGCGACGCGCTCGCCGATGAACAGCGCGACGGCGGCCGGCACGAACGTCACCGACAGCAGCATCGCGCCCAGCAAGGCCAGCACCACGGTGAACGCCATCGGGTGGAACATCTTGCCTTCCACGCCGGTCAGCGCAAAGATCGGCAGATAGACGATCATGATGATCAGTTGGCCGAACAGCAGCGGCCGCCGCGCCTCGCGCGCGGCGGCGAACACCTCTTCGAAGCGCTCCGACCGGGTCAGCGGCCTGCCGCGATGCGCCTGCGCATGGGCCAGTCGCCGCACGCAGTTCTCGACGATCACCACCGCGCCGTCGACGATGATGCCGAAGTCCAGCGCGCCCAGGCTCATCAGGTTCGCGCTGATCCGATAGCTGACCATGCCGGTAAAGGTAAACAGCATCGACAGCGGAATCACCAGCGCCGTGATGATGGCCGCGCGGATATTCCCGAGAAACAGGAACAGTACCGCGATCACCAGCACCGCGCCCTCGAGCAGGTTCTTCTTGACGGTGGCGATCGCCTTGTCGACCAGCCGGGTCCGATCGTAGACCGGCACGATGCGGACGCCCTTCGGCAAGGTGCGGTTGATCGCGTCGACGTGCTCGCCGACCGCCTGCGCCACCGCGCGGCTGTTCTCGCCCATCAGCATGAAGACGGTACCCAGCACCACCTCCTTGCCGTTCTCGGTGGCGGCGCCGCTGCGCAGCTCCCTGCCGATGCCGACCTCGGCGATATCGCGCACGCGGATGGGCTGCCCTTGTGCGCTGCCGACGATCACGTCGCCGATGTCGGCCTCGCTGCGGACCTGGCCCGGCGCGCGCACCAGATACTGTTCGCCGCTGCGCTCGATATAGCCGGCACCGACATTGTCGTTGTTGCGGTAGAGCGCGCTGACGACATCGGCCAGCGTCAGTCCATACGAGGCCAGCTTTTCCAGGCTCGGCGCGACCAGGTATTCCTTGTCGAAGCCGCCGATCGAATTGACCTCCGTGACGCCCGGCACATTGCGCAATTGCGGCTTGACGACCCAGTCCTGCAGCTCGCGCAGATCGGTCGGCGTGTAGGGCGAGCCATCCGGCTTGCGCGCGCCCTCCTCGGCCTCGACGGTCCACAGATAGATTTCGCCCAGTCCCGTCGAGATCGGCCCCATGGCCGGCGACACGCCGGCCGGCAGCCTCTCCGTGGCCTCCTGGATGCGCTGGTTCACGAGCTGGCGTGCGAAATGAATGTCCGTGCCTTCGTGGAAGATCACGGTGACCTGCGACAGCCCGTAGCGCGACAGCGAACGGGTCTGCTCGAGGCCCGGCAGGCCCGCCATCGCGGTTTCGATCGGATAGGTGATCCGCTGCTCCGTCTCCAGCGGCGAATAGCCCGGCGCCGAGGTATTGATCTGGACCTGGACGTTGGTGATGTCGGGCACGGCGTCGATCGGCAGGCGCGTGTAGCTGAGCGCGCCCAATACCGCCATGCCGAGCACGGCGAGCAGCACCAGCCAGCGCTGCACGATGGCGAAACGGATGACACGTTCGAACATGGCGACCTCCCGTGTCAGTGCTCGTGCCCGGCAGCGTCCTTGCCGAGGTCGGACTTCAGCACGAAGCTGTTGCGGGCGGCATAGCGCACTCCCGGGCGAAGCCCCTCGCGGATCTCGACCAGCTGGCCGTCGCTGCGTCCCGGCACGACGCGTTGCGCGACAAAGCCCTTCGGGCCGGCAACGAACACCACGCGCTTGCCGTCGACTTCCTGGATCGCATCGGCCTGCACCGCGACGGGAACTGCCGCCTTGGCGGTCAGCACCTCGACCGTGACGAACAGGCCGGGCCGCCAGGCCAGATTCGGATTCGTCAGCGTCACGCGCGCCTTGGCCGTGCGGGTTTGCTCGCCCAGCAGCGAGCCGACATACGAGATCTTCCCTTCGGCCTTGCCGTCGGACGCGGCCGATCGGATCCGCGCCGTCTCACCGACGCGCACGTGTTCCAGATCCTTGGCGGCAACGACGAATTCGGCCCAGACGGTCGACAGGTCCGAGATCGTGAAGATATTGGCGTTGTCCGCCACGGCCTCGCCCAGGGCCAGGTGTTTCTCGACGATGACGCCGTCGAATGGCGCGCGCAGCTCGAACTGGTTGAGCCGCGCCGCCGAAGGCGTGGCACCGACCGCGGTCAGCTTCTGCTGCGCGTTCTGCACGGCGATGCGGGCCTCCTCCAGCGCCGCCCTGGCCTGCAGATAGTCCTGCTCGGCGGAAATCTTTTCTTCCCACAGCTTGCGTTCGCGCTGGTAGGTCGCGCGGGCAAGCTCCATGCGGCGTTGCGCGGCAAGCAGCTCGCTGCGCTGATCCGACAGCGCGGTGCTGGCGATCACCGCCAGCAATTGCCCCTTCCTGACCTGCTCGCCCAGCGTGGCCGGCACGCTTTCGGCGACGCCCGCCAGACGCGGCACCACGTGCGCGGTGCGGTCCTCGTTGAAGCGGATTTCGCCGGGAAACTGCAGTCCCGACTGGATCGTCGCGGGGCCGGCGGTCTCGATCGCAATGCCGGCGCGCTGGATCTGTTCGTCGGTCAGCGCGATGGGCGCGTCGGCGTCGGCATGCTTGTCCGCGGCCGGCGTCGCGGCGGAAGCGGATGCCTGCCCGGCGCCATGCGCGTGCGCGTCGCCGTGGGCGTCATGCGCGCCGTGTGGGTCCGAGCCTGAGCGGCCGGTCAGCAGCACGGCCGCGGTCGCCAGCGTGCCGGCCGCGAGAATGGCCGCGATGGCGGCCTTTTGCTTCGGTGTGATTGCCATGATTGAAATCGGTCCTGATCAGCGTCCGACGATGCGGTCGATGGTGGTAGCCGCCTGATAGGCGCGGGCCAGCACGCCGAGGTAGCGGATGCGCGCCTGGAACAGCGTGCGCTGGGCGTCGAGCACGTTCAGGAAGTCGAACTTGCCGGCCTCGAAGCCGCGCGTGGCGGCCTCGTAGGCGCGCTCGGCCGCGGGCAGCACGGTGGTCTTGAGCGTCTGCGCGGAGCTGCGCGATACCGTCAGCTGGTTGCTCGCCTGTTGCAGCTCGTTGGTCAGCCGGATGCGGTTGGCAAGAAATTCGTCCGCGGCCTTGTCGGCGCGCCGGATCGATTCGTACAGATTGCCCTGGTTGCGGTCGAACAGCGGCAGCGGTATCGCCACGCCGAGCACCGGCATGGTGCGATTGGCCTCGTTGTCCCGCTTGGTGCCCACGCTGACCGTGATATCGGGATAGCGGCGGCTGTGTTCGACATCGACCAGCGCCTGCCGGCGTCCCACTTCGAGACGGCTGCTCTGCAGCAGCGGCGAGTCCTCCAGCGCGGCCAGCAGCTGCTCGGGCGCGGGACGGGACGGCAGCGCATCGAGGTCGCCGCGGACTTCGGTGAATTGCGGCGAGGCATTGCCCCACAGCGCGGCCAGCGCCTGCCGGGACGACTGCAGTTCGGCCGTGGCGTCGGCCAGTTCCAGTTCGGCATTGGCCTGCTCCACCGCGGCCCGGGTCTCCTCCAGCGGCGAGACCTTGCCCGCGGCGACGCGTCTTGCCGCCGCATCGGTGCCCTTGCGCGCGATGTCGACCGAGGCGGCGGCCAGCCTGACGCGCTCCTGGGCCACCGCCACGCCGAAGAAGGCGGCGATCACCGTGGCGCGCAAGTCGGCCTGGGTGCTGCGCCATTGCGCCTGGGCGACGTCGCGGCCCAGCTCGGCGGCGGAGATGCGGGCCGCGCGCTTGCCGCCCAGTTCGATCGGCAGATTGAGCTGCGCCGTGGTGGCGCGGGTCTCGCGCCGCGTATCCTCCATGGCGAGCGCCACTTCGGGATTGCGCAGCGTGCGGGCCTGGCGAATCGCGCCTTCGGTGGCGTCGAGCTCCCTGGCCGCGGCCGAAAGAGAGAAATTGCCCGCGGCGGCCAGCGCCAGCGCCGTGTCGACCGTCAGCGGTTCAGCGGCCTCCCGTGGCCATGCGGAGGCCCCGGGCGCGACTGGCTGTGCTTGTGGGTATGGCTGAAGGTATGGCTGAGCGTATGGCTGAGAGGCTGACTGCGGGGATGGCTGTGCCCCAGCCCGGCCCGGACCAACAAGAATCGCCGCCATGCACAGCGGCACCATGAATCGTCGCATCGAATTGCACCTGGAAAAGACACCAAGGGAATCCGGCGAGACGGGAATTCAGCAGGAAATCGAACCGTTCGTCTCGCCGCTCAAGCGAGACGACGCCACTGCGGGCGATCGGGGGCGCGGGGATGGAGAGAGGTGTAGTGGAAATCGTGCGTCACCAGCACGGTCCGCGGCAGGCGCAGCGCCGGCAGGACGGCCGGCTCGGGGCAGGCGAACGGCAGCGAAGCGAGATGGCAGATGCCGCAGTCGGGATCGAACAGGCCCTTGGCATCGGTGCCGTGATTGGCGTCGGCCCTGGTGGTGGCGTTGTGATCGGCGTTGTAATCGGCGTTGCGATCGGCCGCGTTGTCGGCACCGAGATTAGCTCGGTTATCGGCTCCGCCAACGACCTTGCCGTACGTCCCGGCCTCGGCGTTGCCGTCGCCCCGATGCTCGTGCTGATGATGGCCCAGATGCCATTTGGCCGCCGGCCGCTGTTCGTGCTGGCAATACGCGGTGGCCGCGGCCCAGGCGGACTGGAGCGGCAACAGCAATACCAGAAGGATCAGGAAGAACCGGCGCATCGACGATCGGGACAAGGGCTGCGGGCGGCGCAGGGCTTGATGCCCCCGTGGTGCCTCCGCGAGCGGCACAGTGTACCGCAAACATCCCCTGCCCCTCAGACCGATGCGAAGCGCCGGCCGGCGATGTCAGTCCCGCGCGTCGGGATCGCCGTGTGTCGCCAGCGCGCGCAGCCTGTCGAGAAAGATGTCGACGACCCGGGCCGCGTTGCCATCGGAAAAACCGGCGCTGTGCGGCGTCACGATGACGTTGGGCATGTCCCACAGCGGCGACTCGGCCGGCAAGGGCTCGTGGGCAAACACATCCAGATAGGCGCCGGCGAGCCTGCCCTCGCTTAGCGCGGCGATCAGGGCCGGCTCGTCGACGACTTCGCCGCGGGCGACGTTGATCAGGTGCGCCCCTTCCGGCAAGCGCGCCAGCGCATCGGCGCCGACCAGCCCACGGGTTTCGTCGGTCAGCGGGCAGGCCAGCACCAGCCAGTCCGTGCGCGGCAGCACCTCGGGCAGCGTCCGGTATGTCACGGTCTGATAGTCCGGGCCGGCTGAGTCGGGACGTTGCCGCACCGCCACCACACGCATGCCGAGGGCGTGCAGGACCGCGCCGATCTGCTGGCCGATCGGTCCCCAGCCGACGACGGTCGCGGTCTGTCCGTGCAGGTCGCGCGGCATGCCGGTGGCGATCAGCGGCGCCCATTGGCGTTCCCGCTGCGCAGCCAGCATCCGGGGAAACTGGCGCGCCAGCGTCAGCAGACCGGCCAACGCCGTTTGCGCCACCACGCTGGCATTGGCACCGGACGAGGTGGTCACCTTGACGCCGCGCTCCCGCAACTGGATGTAGACCGGCCGGTCGGCACCGGCGGAATGCACATGGGTCCAGCGCAGCGACGGCGCCTCGAGCAGCGCGGTGTAGAAGCGCTGCGTCGACGGCAATACCTCATGCTTGGTCGACAGGCCGGTGACATCGCGCGAGACGAAGGCGATATCGGCGTCGACGGCGCGCGGGTCATCGATGGCGGGCGCGAGCACCGCGGCCCACGGACGGTCCTGCAGCACCGCGGCGATGGCATCGCCATGGGCCTGCAGGGCCGGCTCGGACAACAGGATGCGCAATGGCGCGGCACGCGGAGAAGCGGTCATGGTGTCGGCGTATCGGATGCGGGGCTTCAGTCTACCGAAGCGCCCGAGGCGCGCACGACGAGCTTCCACTTCTGGTATTCGGCGCGGGTGAACTTGCCGAACTGCTGCGGCGTGCCGCCGACCGGATCGGCGCCCTCGCGGATCATCTGCGCCTGCAGCGACGGCAGCACCTCGTTGACGGCGCGGTTGATCTTCATCACGACGGCCTCGGGCGTGCCCTTGGGCGCGAAGAAGCCGAACCACGAACCGGCCTCGAAGCCGGGGAAGCCCTTCTCGGCGACCGTCGGCAGATCGGGCAGCGAACGTGAGCGTTTGGCGCTGGTCACGGCCAGCGCGCGCAGCTTGCCGCTCTGGATGTGGGAGATCACCGACGGAATGGTGGCGAACATGAACTGCACGCGGGCGGACAGCAGGTCGTTCAGCGCGTCTGCGCCCTTGTAGGGGATATGCGTGGCGGGTGCCCCGATCCGCTCGGTCAGCATGAAGCCGGACAGGTGCGAGGAGGTGCCCACGCCCGTCGAGCTGTAGTTCAGCTTGCCGGGGTTGGCCTTCAGATAGGCGACGAACTCGTCCAGGTTCTTGACGGGCAACGAGGGATGGACCACCAGCACGTTCGGCACATCGGCGATCTGCACGACCGGCACCAGATCCGTCAGCGGGTCGTAGCTCAGCCGCTTGTACAGCGTCTGGTTGATCGAGATCGGCCCGACCGAATTGACCAGCAGCGTATAGCCGTCGGCCGGCGCGCGGACGACGAACTCCGTGCCGATATTGCCGCCGGCGCCGGGACGATTGTCGACGACGAACGACTGCTTGAAGCGCTGCGCCAGCTGCTGACTGACATTGCGCGCCAGGATGTCGGTGGTGCCGCCAGGGGTGAAGGCCACCACCACGCGTACCGGCTTGGTGGGATAGTCGGCCGCATGGACCTGCGGTGTCAAAGCCGCGGTGGCGGCGATCATCGCCGGCGCGATGGCGCGGACGATCGGTTTGGTGAAACGGAACATCGTTGTCTCCTCGTTGCTTGTTGTGTATGGCCGACCGCCGTGTGTCACGGACCTAAAAGCCGTAGAGCCGCGCCGGATTGGTGACCAGCACGCGTTCGCGCGCCTCCGCGTCGGGCAGCCAGCGCGCCAGCAGGTTGAACAGCACGCCGTCGTCGGGCATCAGGTGCGGCTCGAAGTAATTGATATGCGGCCAGTCGGAGCCCCAGACCACCTGGTCGGGATTGGCTTTCAGCAGCGCCGTGGCGAACGGGTCCACCTCGTAGTAAGGCGCGCCGCCGGGATTCAGGCGATCGGCCCCGGATATCTTGGTCCAGGCCACGCCCTCGGCCAGCATCGCGCACAGCGTCTGGAAGCCGGGGTCGCCAACCCCGCGTGCGGTCGACATCCGGCCCATGTGGTCGACCACCAGCGGCAAGCCGAGCGCCTTCAGGCGCGGACCCAGTTCGACCAGGTCCGGCGCGTGAATCCAGATCTGCGCGTGCCAGCCTCGTTCGCGCAGGCGCGGTGCCATCGCTTCGAGCACGTCGATGCCGACGCCGTTGCGGTAGACCGCATGGCCGTCGACCCGATACAGGTTGATGCGCACGCCCCGCACGCCGGCTTCGTGCCAGGCATCGAGCTCGGCGTCGGTGGTATCGGCGGACGGCACGGCAATGCCGCGCAGCCGCGTCGGATAGCGCCGCAGCGCATCGACGACCACGGCGTTGCCCGCGCCGGTGCCGCTGGCGCTGGCGGTCACCAGCACGCCGCGCGTCAGGCCGAGCGCGTCGAGATGCGCGATGAACGCCTCGGCGGGATAGGCCGCCGGCGTATAGCTGCGATCGCCGGCGAGCGGAAATCGCTCGAACGGGCCGAACACATGGGCGTGGCTGTCGCACGCGCCCGGCGGCGCGCGAAAGGCCGGCGGCGTGATGTGCTCGCGGGCAGGCAGGCAGGGGCGCGTCATAGCGGCAGCTCCCAAGACGAATGGATGCCGGCGCTCATTCCGCGGCCTTCAGCCGGCCCGCGGACGCCAGCGTCTGCGCGCGTGCATCCTCGCGCTGCAGCAGCGTCGACAGCTCCTGCGGCGACGATGGATGCGCGACGCTGCCGACCGTCAGCAGCCGGCTCTTCACCGCCCCTTCGGCCAGCGCCTTGCGCAGCGCGGCGTTGATGGTGTCCACCACCGCGGCCGGCGTGCCGGCCGGCGCCAGCAGGCCGGTCGCGGTGGTCGCCTCGAAGTTGGCCAGGCCGGCCTCGCGCAGCGTCGGCACCCTGGGCAAGGCCGCATCGCGCTCGCGCGACATCACCGCCAATGCGCGCAGCGCGCCGGACTGGATATGCGGGGCCGAGCTGGTCAGCTGGTCCACCACCATGTCGATCTGGCCGCCCATCAGGTCGACCAGCGCCGGCGCCGAGCCCTTGTAGGGCACCTGATTGAGCCGGATGCCGGCTGCGTCTTCCAGCTGCAGCATCGCCATATGGTTGGTCGTGCCCGGACCGGCATGGCCGGCGGCGAGCTTGCCCGCGTTGCTCTTCGCGTACGCCAGCAGCGACTGGATATCGCGGAAGCGCTTGTCGTCGCCCTTGACCACCACCACCAGCGCGGTGGTCGACACCAGGCCGACTGGATGGAAGCTGGCCAGCTTGAAGTTGGTCTTCGTCATGCGCGGCAGCACCACGATCGCGTTGGGCGTGGTGACCAGCAGCGTGCTGCCGTCCGGCTCGGCCCGCGACACCAGCGTGGCGCCGATCACGCCGCCGGCGCCGGGCCGGTTGTCGACGATCACGTTGCGGCCCAGGCCCTGCTCCAGCGCCGGCGCGATCGCGCGGGCGACCACGTCGAGGTTGCCGCCGGGCGCAAACGGCACCACCAGCGTCACCGGCTTGTTGGGCAGCGACTGCGCACGCGCGGCGGTCATCACCATGGGGGCGGCGCCAAGCGCCAGCATCTGCGCCAGCAGGCGTCTGCGGTTCATCGTGGTCTCCATCCTGCAAACTTGTTCTTGTTCGGCGGGGGGCGCCGCGCTCAGTCCCGATAGCTCGGATCGATCCGGTCCAGCTTGCGCAGCAGCGCCGGCCACTCCATCACGCCGTAGGGGCGCCGCGTGCCGGGCTGGTAGTTGTTCCAGGTTGCCTCGAGCACCTGCTGGCCGACCTGCTGCAGCGGCGTGTTGCACGACATCGCGCCGATCTGCGCGCGGCAGGCCAGTTCGAGCCGGTGCATCCAGTTGAAGGCCTCGCCGACGGTGTTGCCGACGGTCAGCGCGCCGTGATTGCGTAGGATCAGCGCCTCGCTCTTGCCCAGGTCCTCGATCAGCGAGGCCTGTTCCGCGGTATCGAGCACCACGCCCTGATAGTCGTGGTAGCCGATCTTCAGGAAGCGCATCGCGGTCTGCGTGAGGGGCAACAGCCCGCATTCCAGCGCGGACACCGCCATCGAGGCCCAGCTGTGGGTGTGGATGACGCAGGCCACTTCGGGGCGCGCCGCGTGCACGGCGCTGTGGATCACGTAGCCGGCCTTGTTGATGCCGTAGTTCAGCGCGCCGAAGTCGGGCTTGGCGAGGATGTTGCCGTCGTGATCGACCTTGATCAGGCTCGATGCGGTGATCTCCTCGTACATCATGCCGTAGGCGTTGATCAGGAAGGCGCCCTCCTCGTCCGGCACGCGCACCGAGATATGGTTGGCCATCATGTCGGCCATCCCATAGAGCTCCACCAGCCGGTAGCAGGCCGCCAGATCGACGCGCGCCTGCCATTCGGCTTCGCTGCAACGGTCGCGCATCGAGGGGATGTTCAACACGCCTGGTTTGGTCATGGTCTCTCTCTCCTTGTGTTCGTTCGATCGATCGTTCGATCGCCGGACTCAGTCCGACCCCAGCGCCAGATCGCTGGGCCGGCGTTTTTCGATATGCCATTTCAGCAGCGCGGCGCTGCGATAGATGCCGTGCGCGAACTTGCCGTAGGGCAGCGTCAGGAACAGCGCCATCACGATGCCCAGATGCACCGCCAGCAGTGCCGCCATTGCGCCCGTATCGCGCCAGGCCAGCAGCGCCAGGCCGCTCGCGCTGGTCAGGAACAGCAGCGCGATGAAGCCGCGGTCCATCGGACGCTGGTCCGGGTCGCCGGTGCGCGGATCGCGGCGCAGATTCAACCACAACAGTCCCGCCGGACCGATCAGCAGGCCGATGCCGCCCAGCGTGCCGAGCACCACCGGCAGGCTGGTATACGCATACGGCGCGTGCAGGCCCAGCGCATAGTGGTAGAACGTCGCCACCGTCGTCGCGGCGAAGCACAGCATGAAGCCGTAGAAGGTGAAATGGTGGAAGCGCCGGCGGGCCAGCGTGAAGGCGTCGTCCTCGTTGTTGCAGCCCTCGCCGTGGCCGCCGTCGAGATAGCGCAGGCGCAGCGCGTCATTGGCGGCGCCGGTCGCGGCCGCGGCGCGCGATTCGCCCGGCCGCGTGCCCGGGGAGACCTGCCGCCAGAAGCGCGTCACGCCCACGCCGAGCGCCACGATCGCGAACAGGAAGACGACGCCGAACATCGTCGCCAGCAGGTTGTGCGGGAAGATCTCGTAGAAATTGCCGGCCATCGGCTCGTGCCACAGGCCGCCGCCCATCGCCACCGCCATCAGCAGGAACAGCGCGAGACCCGCGGCCAGCGCCAGCGCGGTCGCCAGCCCGGCGCGCCGGTACAGGCCGCCCAGCGCGGCGGGAAACGCGTAATCGCCATAGGTCTGCACGCGGACCTTGGCCATCGCCTGCGGAATATTGACCGCGAACTCGTGCGGCGGCGCGTACTGGCACGCATGAAAGCAGGCGCCGCAGTTGTGGCACAGGTTCGACAGGTAGTGGATATCGGCCTTGCCGAATTCGAGCCGGCGCGTCATCGCCGGGAACACCGCGCAGAAGCCCTCGCAATAGCGGCAGGCATTGCAGATCTGCAGCGTTCGCGCGACTTCGCTTTCGTCGGCCGTCAGGGGCAGCGCGGCCTGCGCCAGCGCCGCCGCTTCGCGCGTCAGGGCTTCAAGATGTTGCATGTTGCTGTTCCAGAGATTCGGTGCGGGGCGCCGCGGCGGCGCCCCGTTGTGCGGCGGCGGCCCGCGCCGCCTGCGTGCCGGCGATGCGGCCGAACGCCGTGCCGATCGACATGCCGACGCCCGCCGTATAGCCCTTGCCCAGCACGTTGCCCGCCATCATTTCGCCGGCCACGAACAGGTTGGCGCTGGGCTTGCCGCCGAAATGCACGGCGGCCTTGTCGTCGACCTTCAGGCCGAGATAGGTGAACGTGATGCCCGGGCGCAGCGCATAGCCGTAGAACGGCGGCGTGTCGATCGGGCGGGCCCAGTGCGTCTTCGCGGGCGCCAGGCCCTCGGTATGGCAATCGTCGAGTACCGTATGGTCGAAGGTGCCGACGCGGCAGGCCGCGTTGTAGTCGCCGACGGTGCGCATGAAGGTCGCCTCGTCGAGGCCCAGCTTGCGCGCCAGCTCGGGCAGCGTGCGGGCCGTGACGCCGGGGAAGACCGGCGGCATGAAGCGGCCGATCGCCTTCGCGTCGATGATCGAGTAGCCGATCTGGCCGGGCTGCTGCGCCACCAGACGGCCCCAGATCGCATAGCGCTTGGGCCAGAAGTCCTCGCCCTCGTCGTAGAAGCGCTCGGCGTTGGCATTGAGCACCACGCCCAGCGAGACGCAGTCGATGCGGGTGCAGATGCCGCCGTCGTACAGCGGCGCGCGGGCGTCGATCGCCACGCAGTGCGATTGGGACGGATCGCCGATCGCGTCCGCGCCGGCGTCGATCATGTACTTGAGCAGCACGCCCTGATTGAAGCGCGTGCCGCGGATCAGGAAATTGTCGGCGGGCCATTCGCCGCGCTCGTTCTGGCCCCAGGCCTCGCGCAGCCATTCGCGGTTCGATTCGAAGCCGCCGGCCGCCAGCACGCAGGCGCGCGCCTCGATGCGCTCGCCGCCGACGCGCGCCGCGACGAAGCGGTCTCCGTCAAGCTCGATCGCATCGACCGGCGCCTCATAGCGGATCTGCACGCCCAGCTTCTCGGCGCTGCGGTAGTAGGCATTGACCAGCGCCTTGCCGCCGCCCATGAAGAAGGCGTTGGTGCGCGCGACATGCAGCGCGCCCGACAGCGGCGGCTGGAAGCGGACACCATGGCGGCGCATCCAGTCCCGGCAGTTCGACGACGCGCGGATGACCAGGCGGGCCAGGTGCTCGTCGGTGATGCCGCCGGTCACCTTCAGCAGGTCCTGCCAGTATTCCTCTTCGGGATAGGCGTCGACCAGCACGTCCTGCGGCGCGTCGTGCATGCAGCGCAGGTTGCGGGTGTGCTGCGAATTGCCGCCACGCCATTCGCGCGGCGCGGCCTCGAGAAGCAGCACGGAGGCACCGGCTTCGCGCGCCATCAGCGCGGCGCACAGGGCGGCGTTGCCGCCGCCAATGACCAGGACGTCGATCATGCGGCGTCCTCGGATGAGGGCATGGGGAAGAAAGGCACGGTTCGGTCTTGTCGATGTTTGACGCGACTCTACCGATACCTGGGGGCCCTGCTAAGGCGCCGGACGGAATGGGGGCTTCACGAATTGTGAAGGGTACGACCGGGAGGCGCCGCCGGGCGTTTCAGCGCTGGGCTCGGCACACCTGGAGCGCGCGATGTACCGTCCCCGATATCCGCTTCTGGTCAGCCTCCTGGTCAGCTTTCCTCGACATTGTATTTGGCAGGACCGGACACTAAGCTCGTCGTACGCATGCATGTCGGCGCAAGCCCGGAGCGGCTTGCAACCCACCACGACTCACTACGGAAGAGGAGTCGACGACATGAACATCCTACGGCGATGGCCCAGGATGGCGCTCGCATGCGCCATGCTTGCGGCCCTGACAGCATGCGGCGGCGGCCACGACGATGACGACGGCCCCGAAGCGGCACCTACCATCCAGCTGCTTTCCTCCTCACCCGATCACGTGACCGGCGGCAACGCGTTGATCGACATCACCGTGCCGCGCCAGATCAAGCTGGACCGCCGCCCGCTGCGGATCGAACTCAACGGCAACGACGTGACGCGGGAATTCCGCCCGCTGCTGGACGATCTTCGCCATCTCCAGGCTGTCCTCGGAGGGCTGCGTGATGGCGAAAATACGCTGACGGCCAAGATCGGCCGCGAAACGGCCACGCTCAGAATGACCAACTACCCGATCACCGGCCCGGTGATTTCGGGGCCGTGGCAAACGCCGTTCATCTGCCAGACCGAGAGCTTCGTGCTGCCGGACGGCTCGCGCCTTGGTCCGCCGCTCGATGCCAATTGCAGCGTGGCCACGCGCGTGCACTACGTCTATCAGAAGAACACCGGCGGCGCGCTGGTGCCGATGCCGAGCACCACCTCGCTGCCCGCCGATGTCGCCAGCACGACGACGCTCGACGGCCGCACCGTGCCCTTCGTCGTGCGCGTGGAAACCGGTACGGTCAATCGCGGCATCTACCAGAACGCGGTGCTGCACGACCCCACCAGGGAGTCGGCCCCCACGCCGCTGAAACCGCCGAAGGCATGGAACAAGCGGCTGATAGCGGTCGAGGGCTTCGGCTGCCCGGGCGGCTGGTACATCCAGGGCGCGGCGCAGGGCAACATCTCGGTCGCCGGGTTCGACTTCACGCTGCTCAATGTCAGGCGGCTCGGCGAGGGCTACGCGACCTTCGCCAATACGCTGCAGCACGCGTCGAACAACTGCAACGCGGTGCTGGCCAGCGAGGCGGCGATGATGTCCAAGGAGGCGGTAATCGAGACCTTCGGCGTGCCGGTCTTTACCGTCAGCGCCGGCTGCTCGGGCGGGTCCTATGGCAGCGCCCAGCCCGCCGATCGCATTCCCGGCCTGTTCGACGGCGTGCTGATCGCCTGCACCTTCCCCGACCCGCTGTCGATCGCACTGTCGGGCTCGGATGGGCACCTGATCACGCACTACATCATGGGGAATCCCAACGCGCTGACCGATGCGCAGATCGCCGCGGTGACCGGCTACAAGAGCCGCAAGGCCTTCGAGGACGCCGCCAATCAGGCGGGACGTACCGATCCGGTCCCCGCGCGCCAGGATTATCCGGGCTATGTGTCGGGCGTGTTCAACGCCGCCGTGCCGCAGGAGGTGCGCTATCACCCGGTCAATAACCGGACCGGTGCACGGCCGACCGTGTACGACGCCGCCAGGAATATCTATGGCATCGACAAGGCCACCGGCTTCGCGCTGCGCCCGTTCGACAACGTCGGCGTGCAATACGGACTGGCGGCGCTGAACGGCGGAGGGATCACCGTCGATCAGTTCCTCGACCTGAACGAGAAGGTGGGCGGCTACGACCAGGACGCGAACTACGTCCCGGCGCGCTCGCCAGGCGACCTCGGCGCGATCCTGCGCGCGCAGCAGTCGGGCCTGCAACTGGGCGGCAACGGCGGACTGGCGACGATCCCCGTGGTGGACGTGACGGGCGTCTATAACGAGGACACGGCCTACCACTACCAGTGGTTCCATTTCGCGCTGCGCGAACGGATGCTCGCCGCCAACGGCGATACCGCCAACCACGTGATGTGGCGCGGCAATCCGGTGCCGGCCGATACCGCCTGGGACATGTTCATCCGGTGGGTGGCTGCCTACAAGGACGACAAATCGCAGGCGCCGCAGAGGCAGCGGGTGGTCACGCACAAGCCGCGGGATGCGGTGGACGGTTGCTGGCGTTCGCAGACCGATTTCGTCGCGGAACCGCAGACCCTGAGCAGCACGCCGGACACGACCTGCAATTCGCTGTTCCCCTCGTGGACCGCGCCCCGCATCGCAGCCGGCGGCCCGATCGCCGGCGACGTGATGAAATGCACGTTGAAGCCGGTCAATCCCGCCGACTACAGCGTGCCGTTCACCCCCGATCAGCTGAACCGCCTGCGCGCGATCTTCCCGACCGGCGTCTGCGACTGGACCCAGCGCGGGGTCAACCAAACGGGCGTGGTGCCGAATGGATCGTTCGGCCCGTCGCCGGTGAATCTGGTGTTTGATATTACGAAGTCTTGAGATTGGCGGTAAGTACGGGAGCGGGGCCAGTTCGGCCCCGCTTCCCTACCGCGCCGCGTGCGAGGCTATCGAGTGCTGGCCGAAAAGGCCATGGGTGAGCGCACCACCCTCCGCCTGGAGGAAAGCGGCTACGGGAGGATTCCGAGCCGAATCTTCATCTTGATCTCTCCCAGCCAATCTTCCCTGTAATGCCGAGCTAGGCGACCGATCTGCCCCGGCGTGGCGCCCGACGTTCGAGCAAGATGTTCGAGCGACGTCAGCGAATCGATCCAGCCGAGACGACCCGTCGCGACGATCGCCGCCTTGTCCGCCGTGGACAGCAGGATCAGGGCTTGCGGCAGCAGCTTGTTTGCGTGCAGCCAGGCGAGCAAATGCAGCTCTCCGTCGTCCAGGGTTTGGCAGTGAGGATAGGCCAGTACCAGGTCGACCAGTTCGCGCCTGCCGACGGCATGCCTTCCACTCAAGCCGGCGACCAGGGCGCTGCGGTCCACCGGAATACGCCGGGGAGCCGAAAGATCTCCGGTAAGCGCCTCTTCAATACACTTCTCTACCGTTTCAATCGCGTAACGCTCGCAGATGGCGAACCAACATCCCGTCCGGAACGCTTCCAGGATGATGTTGGTGTCGACGAACACCCTGACCTTCGCCATGCGATGTCGGTCCTCATAGCTCGAACGGTGCCGGCAACGAATGCTCGGCGAACAGGTCGTTCAGCATCGGCAGGCTCATGCCCATTGCCTTGGCCGCCTTGCGGGCAGAGAGTTGGCCACGGTCGATGGCTGTGTGAAGCATGCTGACGAAGCTGTCCGAGAAGCGCTTTGGCTTGCGACCTGCACTGGATCGTTGACGCTCTTTGCGCAGTCCTTCCCGCGTAGCAGCGTCGATACGCTTCATGTTGTACAGACGCCAGGCCAGCGCAATGGGACAAACGCGCAATTCGGCGGCGACATCGACGAGATGATCGATATCCGAGCATCGCCGCGGGTCGATCAATTGCTGCAGAGACTGGCTCGGCATCAGCAGCGCCGCGGCGAAGTTGTCCGCAAGCTGCTCGATGCGTTTTGCCCTGCCCCGGGCTTCGAATGAGTTTGACTCCCGGTGGTCGGGTTTCATGGCGTCCCATGTCAATGCATGGAACAGTTCATGAGCGAGGTCGAAGTAGCGGCGAGCCTCGGATTCGTTGCGATTGATCAGGATCACGCCGAGGTCCTGCAAATGACAGGTCGCACCCGAAATGGAGTCGCCCCTGGGTGTTTCGACGGCGTCGACAAACAGGACCGGGATATCCAGATCCCGCTCGATACGCTCGGCAAGCCGCTCAGCGGGCACCATGCCCAGGTCCAGCGCGGAGATCAAGGCTTCGGCGCGCGCGATGGCATCCTCGAACGATGACTGCGCGCTCAGGCGCAAGCTGTGCTTGAGTGGATTGGTGCCGCCGCGCTGGCTCTCGCGTAGCCAGCGCAATAAACCGATCCATTTGCCGGCGCTCGATTCAAACCCATCGAGCTCTTCTTCCGGCACGGTCGGGGCCGCTCGCCAGGAAAACTGAGCCTCGCCCGCGACGGCGAATGGATCGAGAAAAAAATCGACGTCGCGGTCCAGTAGTTCGGATATGGCCAGGATCTCGTCGGACTTGAGGGCGCGCTTGCCGTTTTCGATGTCCGACACCGATTGGCGGTCGTTCAGGCCGAGAGCCTGGGTGAGCTGATCCTGCGTCCATGCCTTGGCCTCGCGTGCCGCCTTGACCCGATAGCCGATCAGCTTTTGCGAGATTCGTTCGAACATCGTCACCTCCCCGGGAGAAAGCATTCTATTCTTGCGAATGGCGTTTCGCAAGATATTCATGCAGAACCATGATCGCAGGACGGGCCAGCACCGCCTTTCCGATGAGATCGAGGGGTTCCATGGCCGAGGTAACGTACGGGGTGCTATCGTCGGCACTTGGCATCCCGTGCCACACCCAGACATTGTTGGAAGGAGACAACCTTGAAGCCACGCATCACGTGCCTGGCGGCGATTGCCTTGATGGCGAGCGCCGCGGCACACGCCGCCTACCCCGAACGCCCCATCAAACTGATCGTGCCCTTCCCGCCCGGGCAGGCGACCGACATCTTTGCGCGCGCGCTCGGCGAGCGGCTCGGCAAGCAGCTGGGGCAATCGGTGGTAGTCGAGAACCGCGCGGGCGCCGGCAGCAATATCGGCATGGAACTGGCCGCTCGCGCCGCGCCGGATGGCTATACGCTGGTGATGGCCGGCAGTGCGATGGCGATCAACCAGACGCTGTACGCATCGATCGGCTATGATCCGCGCCGCGATTTCCAGGCGATCTCGGGCGTGTTCTCGGTGCCGCTGGTGTTCCTGTCGACGCCCGCGTCCGGCATCACTTCGCTGCGCGATCTGGTGAGCAAGGCCAAGGCGGCGCCGGGCAAGCTGAGCTACGCGAGCGCCGGCATCGGCGGCACGCAGCATCTGTCGGCCGAGATGCTGAAGGCGCGCGCCGGCATCTTCATGGTCCATATCCCGTACAAGGGCAGCGGCCCCGCGCAGGCGGACTTCCTCGGCAATCAGATTCCGGTGATGGTCGACTCGATCACCGCGGCCTTGCCGTTGATCCAGTCGAAGAAGGCGGTGCCGCTGGCCGTGACCGCGGGCAAGCGCGTGCCGCAGCTGCCGAACGTGCCGACCGTGCAGGAGCAAGGCGTGCCCGACTTCGAGGCACTGGGATGGGCGGTGCTGATGGCGCCGGCCGGCACGCCGCCGGCCATCGTGTCGCAGCTCAATGCCGAAACGGTGAAGGCGCTGCAATCGCCGGAGCTGCAGAAGTTCATCGTCGACCGCGGCTCGGAGCCGATGCCAATGTCGCCGGAGCAGACCGCGCGCTTTGTCGACAGCGAGATCCGCAAATGGTCGACGGTGGTCAAGCGTTCGGGCGCGAAGGTCGATTGAGTTGGTCGTCTCCCGTGCGCAGGCAGGGGGGACGGCTGCACGGACGCGTCGTCCCGCCTGCGCGGGGGACGACGTGGCGTCGTTACCGAGGCCTCTGCCCTGGCCTTCCGGCGCAAGTCAGAGGAACCACGACCACCTGGGCTTTCAGGCGCCAGTCAGAAAATCGACGACCGCCTGCGTGAACCGCTCCACCTGCTGCAGATTCGACAGGTGGGCCGCCTCCAGTTCTACATAGGACGCGCCCGGAATCGTCTCGGCCATATAGCGGCCGTCGGACGGCGGCGTCGGAATATCGCCCGAGCCCGCGATCACCAGCGTCGGCACCGCGATCCGATGGATGTCGGCGCGCAGATCGTTGTCGCGAATCGCGCGGCAATTGGCCGCGTAGCCGGCGGCATCGGTCGCGCTCAGCATCGCGCGCAACTGCTGCACCCGTTCCGGATGCGCGGCGGCGAAGTCCGGCGTCAGCCATCTGTCGACGACCGCGGCCGCGATCGACCCCACCCCATCGCGCTCGACCGCCGCGGCGCGGTTGGTCCAGTTCTCCGGCGGGCCGATGTAGGCCGCGGTATTGCACAGCACCAGCTTGTTCAGCCGCGCTGCGTGGTTCAGGCCCAGCCACATGCCGGTGATGCCGCCCATCGACAGCCCACAGAAATGCGCGCGCTCGATCTGCAGCGTATCGAGCAGCGCGATGACGTCGCCACCGAGCTGGGCGACGCTATAGGGGCCGGCAGGCACGGACGAGCGGCCATGGCCGCGCGTGTCGTAGCGCAGCACGCGGAAATGCTGCGTGAAGGCCGCGATCTGCGGCTGCCACATGTCGAAGTTGGTACCCAGCGAATTGGACAGCACGAGCACCGGCAGGCTCGGGTCGCCATCGAGCTGGTAGTGGAGGCGAACGTCGGAAAGGTCGGCGAAGGGCATGGCAGAAGCGGTTCTCAGCGGTTCTCAGCAGTTGTCGGCGGTACCCAGCGATTCTCGGTGATGCTCGGTGATGCTCGGCGATTCGCGGCGGTACTCGGGACGACGATCGATCGATGCCCCGCGCGGCGCGGGAAAGCGCCCACGCGGAGCGACACAGACATCAGTTCTGCGCGATCGCGGAACCGTGTTGCGCCAGCGGCGTGACCTTCATCTCCATATACGGATACAGCGGCAGCGAGGTCAGCAGCGTATGCAGCTCGTCGTTGTCCTTGACGTCGAAGATGCTGACGTTGGCGTACTGGCCCACCACGCGCCACAGGTGGCGCCACTTGCCTTCGCGCTGCAGCTGCTGCGAAAACGCCTTCTCGTCGGCCTTCAGCTTGTCGACGGCCTGCGGGTCGGCCGAATGGGGAATGCGGACGGTCATTTCAACCATGAACAGCATGGTGATCTCCTTGTTGTAGCGGTACGGTGAAGAGAGTAAGCGAGGTCATACCGTGGCGATCGGCGTCACGGGCGAGCCCATCGCGCCGGGCAGGCGCAGCGGCGGCGCGGTCAGGAAAAAGCGCGAACGCCTTTCTGCGCGCAGGCACGCGGCGAGATCGCGCAGATACCACAGCTCGCCCAGTGGCAGACCCAGTTTGAACAGGCAGTGATGATGCAGCGGCAGCATCGGCACCGCGCCCTGCCCCGGCGCCGGTGGCCGGGCCGGAAAGCATTCGACCGCGTAGTTGTCGGCGGCCAGCGCGGCGATGCCCGCATCGGTGATCCATTGCAGCAGCCGCTCGTCGCGGCCATCGAGCGCGCAGCAGCTGTGATGCAGCGCGTGCGCATCGGGCCGGCCGCCCATCTCGAGCACCATCTCGGCGAAGCCGGTGCGCAGCACCAGGATGTCGCCGGTCTCGACGGCGACCTGATCGGCGTCCATCACGCGCATCAGGTCGTCGTAGCCGACGGTGCGGAAATCGCGGCCAAAATGCTCCGCCAGATCGACCAGCACGCCCCGCCCCTGCACGCCATGCACGGCCAGCGTCTCGATGCCCAGCGCATCGGCGTGGCTATGGTCATGCCCGCAGGGATGCGCGGCGAAATCATCGGCCTCGGCATAGTCGACCGGCCCGACGATCTCCGCATTGGGCCGGAAGCCGTTGTAATAGACGCGTTCGGCCACACCATCGCCGTCGGCATCGAACAGCGCGCCGACGTGGGCCAGCGAGTCCCACTGCGTCGAATACTGCAGCGACAGCAGGACCTGGTCGTCGCTGAGCACGTCGAGCGCATTGGCATCGACCCTGGCCAGCGGGAAATTGACGTACGGAATGTCGTCGCGATAGGTGGGCCGCAGCACCGGCGGATGCCGGCGCACGTTCAGCGCATTGCCACCCGGCAGATCGAGCGGCAGCGACAGGCAGAACGTGCGGCCGCTGCGGATCTCCTGCGCGGCGGCGCGGATCTTGTCCGCGGTGATCAGGTTCAGACGGCCGAGCTGGTCGTCGGCGCCGAAATCGCCCCAGTTGGAGCCTTCCGGCCGTTGTTTCCATCGCATCGGGGATAGCCTCCGGCACGGACGCGCCGCGGTGCCAGCGCCGATGCGCCGGCCCGCGCGGTCCGATCGATCGGGATGTCAGTCAGAGACAGCAGACGCCATCGAGATAGGCCTTGCGCCAGCGCGTGATCCGCACTTCGGCGAACAGGCCCGCCTGATGGAAGGGATCGGCTTCGATCAGCGCCTGCGCGGCCTCGCGGGTCTCGACATCGACGATATAGAGACCGCCGCCCGCATCGCTGCCATCGTCGTTCAGCTTGGCACCGCAGGCCAGCAGCAGCGACTTGTTGGCTTCGAGGAAGTCCAGATGCGCCGGCCGCTGGGCCTTGCGCACGTGCTGGTGGTCGGGCTTGTCGAAGGTCTCGATGATGTACGGCATGGTGTCTCCTGTGTTGTCGTTGGCAAAGCGCGGTGACCGATGGCCAGACCCGGATCGTCAGATCTGCGCGCCCCACGCCAGCATGGCGACGATGTAGATCAGGCCGACCCAGAACATCATGATCACGGTGTAGCCCATCACGTCCTTGAGCTTCAGCTTCGACAGCGCCAGCGCCGGCAGGATCCAGAACGGCTGCACCAGGTCGTTCCAGGCATTGCCGAGCATCACCGACATCGAGGTCTGCGCGACCGAGCTGCCGATTGCCTTGGCCGCATCGATCATGAACGGTCCCTGGATGACCCAGTGGCCGCCGCCGGAGGGCGCGAAGAAGTTGATGAAGAACGAGCTGACCAGCCCCCAGAACGGCAGCGTCTGCGGCGTCGCGATATCGACGAACACGCGCGAGATGGTGTCGACCAGGCCCGATCCGGCCATCACCGCCATGATGCCCGCATAAAACGGATACTGCAGGATGATGCCGGAAATCGTCTTGATGCCCTCGTTCAGCTTGGCCACGTAGTTGGCCGGCGTGCCGAGCAGCAGCACGCCGATGAACAGGATCAGGAAGTTGATCAGGTTCAGGTCGAGCGTGCCGCCCTGCGTGAAGTACAGCCCCACGTAGGCCAGCCCGCAGACACCGATCACCAGGCTGAGCAGCCGGCTGTTGTTCATCCGCGTGGCCAGCGTGTTCTCCAGCCCCATGCTGTGGCCGCCGGCCGCACTGCCCTGCTCCGCGCGCGTTTCGGCTTGCGCATTGATTTCGGTCACGTCCTTCGGATCGCGCGGATGCAGCATCGCGTTGAGCAGTGGCAGCGTGATGATCACCGCCAGGCTGGTCAGCAGCATCGGCGTCGAGAAGATCGTGTCCTTCAGCGCGATCACGCCCATCAGCTTTTCCATCGGATGACCCGGCGTCGAAATCAGCACCGGGATGCTGGCCGACAGGCCGAGGCCGTACAGCGTGAAGCCGCTGTAGGCCGCGGCGATGATCAGCGGATAGTGGACGCCCTTGACCTTCAGCGCCAGCTTGCGCGCGACGATGCCGCCGATCACCAGTCCGAAGCCCCAGTTCAGATAGCTGCCGATGCCGCCGACCAGCGTGGCGACGATCACCGCGCCGCGCGGCGTGGCCACGCGTTCGACGATGCGGTCGAGGAAACGGTCGACCAGCGGCGCGGTCGCCAGCACGTAGCCCATCGCGAGGATCACGGCCATCTGCGTGGTGAACGCCAGCAGGTTCCAGAAGCCCTTGCCCCATTCCAGGATCACGGCGGGCGCGGCCTGTCCCTGCACCAGCATGGCCATCACCATGCTGAGCAGCGTCAGTCCGATGGCAAAAACGAAGGGGTCCGGCAAATACCGGCGCATCAGTTCAGTAAAGAACCCGGCGACCTTGCTCAAGATCTGTCTCCAAAAACATGCCGAAAGGCGTCGCGTGTTGCTGCGCTAGTGCCGCATTTCGAACTAACGTTCTATATACGAACACATTGGCTATAGGACGGGGATCGTAGAGGCGTGTTTACGCAAGGTCAAGTCAATGAAGAGCAGGATTGAATCGGATTTCGCAATAACGGAAGCGGATCAGTGACGAACGGGCCATTGCTGCGATGCGGAATAACGGCACGGTGACCGGCACTTCGGTCTTGCTCTTCTCCAGGCCGGCCCTTGTCGCATCGCAGCATGCCGGAGCACGAAGCCGGGTTACCGGCGCTCTATCGCAACCCCAGCATCCTCTCGATATCGAGCATCAGCGCGCGCAACTGCGGCCCGGCCTGCTTCTCGATCGCCGCGAAACTGCCCTGCGCGGCCGGCACGCCGCAGTTCAGCACGAACAATTGCGAGCCGACCGGCTGGCACATTGGCACCGCGAAGCCGTAGACCTCGGGACGCCATTCGGCGCGGTTGGCGCAGTAGCCTTGCCGCTCCAGGTCGCGGCGGGCATCGGCCAGGCGCGGCTGGGCGCGGGCGAAGGCGTCGGGGTCCTGCAGCCGCAGCTGGTTCAGCACCGCCTCGCGTTCGTGCGCCGGGGCGTGGCTGAGCCAGGCGCGGCCGATGGCGGTGGACAGCATCGGCAGCGCGGCGCCGATCTCCGGCGTCACGATCAGGCTGTCGGTCGAGCGCGCGGTCTCGACATAGATCATCTGCGTGCGATCACGGATACCGAGCGATACCGCGCCGCACAGCCGGTCCGCCAGCGCCTTCATCAGCGGCCGCGCCAGCTGGCGCAGATGCATGCTGGCCAGCAGCGGATAGCCCATCGACAGCACCGCCGCGCCGAGCCGGTATTTGCGCAGCACCGTGTCGTGGCGCAGATAGCCCAACGCGGTCAGCGTGTGCGTCAACCGGGCCACTGTGGTCTTCGACAGTCCGGTACGCTCGGCGAAATCGCGATTGCCGAGCATCGCATCGCCGCTGTCGAAGGCCAGCAGGATGTCGATGCCGTTCGCCAGCGTGGCGGCGAACTGCCGGTCCTTGTCGGCCGGCTCGTTGGAGCGCGGCAGGGGCTGCGCCGCGCTGGCGCGGGAACCGGGCCGCGAGCCGGCGCGCACATCGGAACGCTTGCCCGAGCGCGCGTCGGACGGCGCGTCGGACGGCGAGTCGGACCGCGAGTCGGAGCGCGAGTCGGAGCGCGAGTCTTGGCGCGACTCCGAGCGCGAGCCGGAGCGCAATCCAGGGCGCGAGTCAGAGCGCGAGCCAGGCCGCGTCATCGGCTCTTCCTCAGCGCGGCCTCGACCTTCGCGACCATCCTCAGCAGCCGAGGCCCCATCTGCCGCTCGAGCTTGCGCGGGGTCATCCGCACGCCCAGCACCCCACAGTTGAACACCATGACTTCCCCATCGATACGCGAGGCCAGCGGCGCCGCCACCGCATGAATATCGCTCTGCCATTCGCCGCGCGAGGTGCAGAAACCGAACTCGGCCATCTCTTCCCGGGCGCGCTCGAGGGCGGACGCCTGCCGCCGGAATTCCGCCGGATCGGCCTTGCGCAATGCCGCCAGCACCGGCGCGCTTTCCTGCGGCGACGCCGTGCACAGCCAGGCGCGCCCGATCGCGGTCGGCAGCATCGGCAGCGTCGCGCCGATATCGGGCCGGAACGCCATCGCGTCGTGGCCGCGGCTCGTCTCCACGTAGACCATCTGCGTGCGGTCGCGCAGGCCCAGCGATACCGATCCGTCGATCTCGTCGGCCAGTTCCTTCATCAGCGGCCGCGCCAATTGCCGGATGCGCAACGTGGCCAGCAGCGGGTAGCCCAGCGCCAGCGTGGTCGATCCCAGCCGATAGCGGCGCAATTGCGCGTCGTAGCGCAGCAGGCCGCGTGCCGCCAGCGTGTAGGTCAGGCGGCTGACGGTCGCCGGTGACAGGCCGGTGCGCTCGGCCAGTTCCTTGTTGCTGAGCACGCTGTCGCCGATGCCGAAGCACTGCAGCAGCGACAGGCCGTGCGCCAGTGTGGTCGCGAAGGCCGGATCGGGATGATGGGGGCGTGGAGCCATCGGCAGGGCGGTTCGGATCTCCAGAAACGAGAGGCGGCACGCCGCGCGCATCGCCCCACTGGCCTCGATCATAGCGCGCCGGGCCGCCCCGGCAATGGCAAGTTGTTCAAGATAGCGAAACAACGATCCACTATTTCCGCCCGCATTGCTACGCTGCCTTCCACTCCGATGCCGGACCACGGGCATGTCCCCCGGTCCACTGCCAACCGAAACAGGAAGCCATCACGATGATCCGAGACCCTGAGACCTACCCCGCATTTCTGGCGCAACTGCGCCGCTTCGTGCAGCAGCGCCTGGTGCCGCGCGAGGCCGAGGTGGCATCGCGCGACGAGGTGCCGGCCGACCTGGTCAGGGAGATGGCCGACATCGGGCTGTTCGGCTTCTCGATCCCGGAGACCTATGGCGGCGCCGGCATGACGACCGAAGAACTGGTGCTGGCCGCGATCGAGCTGTCGCAGTGCTCGGTGGCCTTCCGCGCGCGCGTCGGCACCAATACCGGCATCGGTTCGGAAGCGCTGGTCGCCGACGGCACGCCCGAGCAGAAGCAGCGCTATCTGCCGCGCCTGGCGAGCGGCGAGATCACCGGCTCGTTCGCGCTGACCGAGCCGGAAGCCGGATCGGATGCAACGGCGCTGACCACGTCGGCGCGCCGCGATGGCGACCACTATGTGCTCAACGGCACCAAATGCTTCATCACCAATGCGCCGATCGCCGGGCTGTTCACGGTGATGGCGCGCACGGATCCCGAGACCACCGGCGCCTCCGGCATCTCGGCCTTCCTGGTCGAGCGCGGCACGCCGGGCCTGAGCACCGGGTCGGCCTACCGCAAGATGGGGCAGGAAGGCTCGCCGGTGTCTGAGGTCCATTTCCACGATTGCCGCGTGCCCGCCGCCAACCTGATCGGCGGTGTCGAGGGCCAGGGCTTCCGTACGGCGATGAAGGTGCTGAACAAGCAGCGCATCCATCTGTCGGCGCTGTGCATCGGCCCGGCCATCCGCATGCTCGACGATGCGATCCGCTTTGTCAGCACCCGCAAGCAGTTCGGCGAACCCTTATCGAGCTTCCAGCTGGTGCAGGCGATGATCGCCGACTGCCAGACCGAAATCCACGCGGCCCGCGCGCTGGTGCTCGAGACCGCGCGCCAGCGCGACCGCGGCGAGGACGTGACGATGCAGGCGTCGATCTGCAAGTACTTCGCCTCGGAGATGTGCGGGCGCGTCGCCGACCGCTGCGTGCAGATGTTCGGCGGCTACGGCTATATCGCCGACTACGGCATCGAGCGCTTCTATCGCGATGTGCGGCTGTTCCGCCTGTACGAGGGCACCAGCCAGATCCACCAGCTCAATATCGCCAAGCGCACGCTGGCGCAGGCCGGCGCTTGATCGGCGCTTGATCGGCGCTTGATGGGCACTTGATCAGGCGCCCGATCCAGCGGCCCGGCCGATAAAACACAACAGGAGACACCATGTTCAAGACCCTTGTCGCCACCATCGCGCTGGCGATCGGCACCGCCACGCTGAGCGGCGCGGCCCGCGCCGACGCGGCCTATCCCGGCAAGCCGATCCGCCTGGTGGTGCCGTTCGCGCCCGGCGGTTCGTCCGATATCCTGGCGCGCCTGCTCGCCGATCGCCTGAAGGCAGAGCTGGGCCAGGTGGTGGTGGTTGAGAACAAGCCCGGCGCGGGCGGCAATATCGCCGGCGAAAGCGTGGCGCGCGCCGCGCCCGATGGCTACACGCTGCTGCTCGCCGCGGCAGGCCCTACCGTGATCAATCCGAGCCTGTACAGCAAGATGCCGTTCGATCCCGCGCGCGATCTGGCGCCCGTCACGGTGCTGGCGCGCGAGCACAACCTGATGGCGGTGAAGGCCCAGCTGCCGGTGCGCAACCTGTCCGAGTTCCTGGCCCATGCGCGCAGCCATCCGGGCAAGCTGTCGTTCGGCTCGCCCGGCAACGGCACCGTCGCCCATCTCGGCGGCGAGCTGCTGAACCGCACCGCCGGCCTGAAGATGCAGCACGTCCCCTACAAGGGCAGCGGCCCGGCCGTCGCCGACCTGATGGCGGGGCATATCGATCTGATGATCGACAACATGCCGGCGCTGCTGGCCCAGGTGCAGGCGGGCAAGCTGCGGCCGATCGCGGTCGCCAGCGACAAGCGCGCCGGCGCGCTGCCCGATGTGCCGACCTTCGACGAGGCTGGCGTCAAGGGCTATCTGGTCACCGCGTGGAAGGGCCTGATGGCGCCGGCCGGCACGCCCAAGCCCGTCATCGACAAGCTGCATCAAGCCTGCGCCCGCATCCTGGCCACGCCGGAGATGCGCAAGCGGGTGATCGAACTGGGCGCCGAGCCCGTCGGCAACAGCCCCGAAGCGTTCGCCGCGCAGATCCGCAGCGAGACAGCCTGGTGGGCCGCTCAGGTCAAGGCGACCGGCACGCGCCTCGATTGAGGCCCCTTCGCTGACAACGCCAGACCCCCCCGCCACGCAACTGGCCGCATTTTGCGCGGCCAGGGTGATCTAGCGGGGACTGCCTGCAACGTGGGGGGCGCCGCCTGCGGCCGCGTCGCCCATTGCGGAATTACATGCCGCTGTAAGAACGACGCGCCCGCATGGAAGGCATGCGGTGCGCGCCGCCAATATCACAGCGTGCCGCCGCCGGACAGCCAATACGGCTCGCGCTCGTAGTACTGGTGCAGCTGCGTTCCCCATTGCGGGTCCGCCATGCGCGGCCACTGGTCCTTGTTGAAGCCGGGCGCCGACTTGATGCGGTCGGCCGTGATGCCGAGGCGGAAGCATTTCTGGTCGGTATCCATGACCAGCGCGTTCCACGGAATCGCGTGCAGTGTGTCGCCCATGCCCAGAAAGCCGCCGGTGGTCAGCACGGCATAGGCAATGCGGCCGCGCGGTACGTCGAGCATGATTTCGCTGATCTCGCCGACGTGCTCGCCGTCGGACGAATAGACCTTGGTGTCCTCGAGGCTGGAGGCCGCCATCACTTCCGGGCCGGGGCCTTCACCGACGCCCGATCCTACGATGCTGGCACCGCCCTGATTCGTGCCGGGTTGCGAGGGATTCATCGCCATCTCCTTGATCGTTGGTACGCAGGAACCGGTGTTCCGCAACGACCATGCCATCCCGCTTGCCTCGCGTCTGCCGCGCGTCCGCCGCACGCCTGTCCCGGCCGGCGCCGGCTTTCATCATTCTTTCGCAATCGCCCGCTAAGGTCCTGCCTTTCCCTTCCCCACACCCGAGAGGCAGGACATGACCCGATCCCCCTACCCCCGTCGACGTTTCCTGATCCACACCGGCGCGCTCGGCCTCGGCACCAGCCTCGGCCTGACCGCCTGCGGCTCCGACGACTCGCCCGAGGCGCCGGCGGTCATCGTGCCCGACAGCGAGCGGCCCAAGCTGCCGTACGGCATCCAGATCGGCGATGTGGGTGATGGACGCGCGGTGGTCTGGGCGCGCGCCGACCGCGCCGCGCAGCTGCGCGTGGAGTACGACACCACCGACAGCTTCCGCAATCCGCGCAAGGTGCTCGGCCCCACCGTCAGCGCCGCGTCCGATTTCACCGGCCGCGTGGAGCTGTCGGGCCTGCCGGCCGGCGAATCGATCTTCCTGCGCGTAGCCTGTGACAGCATCGACAATCCGCGCGCGACCGGCGTGGTGGTGCCGGGCCAGTTCCGCACGATCCCGCGTACCGACGCCAATCGCCCCGTGCGCTTCGTCTGGGGTGGCGACGTCGCGGGCCAGGGCTGGGGCATCAATACCGAGTTCGGCGGCATGAAGATCTTCGAGGCGATGCGCCGCCGCGAGCCGGACTTCTTCCTGCACAGCGGCGACACGATCTACGCGGACGGCCCGATCCTGGCCGAGGCCACCGCCGAGAACGGCCGCGTGTGGAAGAACCTGGTGACGCCGGAGGTCTCCAAGGTCGCCGAAACGCTGGACGAATACCGCGGCCGCTATCGCTACAACCTGATGGACGAGAACGTGCGCCGCTTCTCGGCCGAGGTGCCGCAGATCTGGCAATGGGACGATCACGAGGTCACCAACAACTGGTCGCCGACCAAGGACCTGAGCGCCGACGCGCGCTACACCGAGAAGAACATCGCCACGCTGGTCGCCCGCGCCACCCAGGCGTTCCGCGAATACGCGCCGATGCGGATCGGCAGCACCGCGGCGGAGCAAACGCTCTATCGCAAGGTTTCCTACGGGCCGCTGCTGGACGTGTTCGTCCTCGACATGCGCACGTATCGTGGCGGCAATACCGCCAACCTGCAGACCACCGAGAACGGCGACACGGTGTTCCTCGGCAACGAGCAGCTGGAATGGCTGGTCAACGGCGTGAAGCAATCGCAGGCCACGTGGAAGATCATCGCCGCCGACATGCCGATCGGCCTGTGGGTGCCGGACGGCAAGGACGCGGCCGGCAACGCCCGCTGGGAAGCGATCGCCAACGGCAACGACGGCGCGGCGCTGGGCCGCGAGCTGGAAACCGCGCGGCTGCTGCGCGCCATCAAGGGCGTGCCCAATGTGGTCTGGCTGACCGCCGACGTGCACTATTGCGCCGCGCACTACTACGATCCGTCGAAGGCACACTTCACCGATTTCTCGCCGTTCTGGGAGTTCGTGGCCGGCCCGCTGAACGCCGGGACCTTCGGCCCCAACCAGCTCGACGCCACCTTCGGCCCCCAACTGGTCTTCCAGAAGGCGCCGCCCGCGGGCCAGGCGAACCTGTCGCCCTATTCGGGCTTCCAGTTCTTCGGCGAGGTCAATATCGATCCGTCGACGAAGGCACTGACGGTGGACCTGCGCGACCTCGATGGCGTCAGCGTGTTCAGCAAGACGTTGCCGGTGGCTTGAGGCCGGGCGCCGGCGGACCACCGGCACTGATTCTTGCGGGCGGAATTCTCCCTCCCCCTCACGGGGGAGAGGGTTGGGGAGAAGGAGGTGGTTTCAAACTGCAGCGACATAGCGGCTGCCGTTTGCCCTCTCCCCCGCCCCTCTCCCGCAAGCGGGAGAGGGGAGAAAACCCACGCTGCCCCATTCGCCGCTACCGCAGCATGAACGACATCGCCGACAGGCAGTTCAGCATGCGCACCGCGTCGGTTACGCTGGGCGCATCGAAACTCAGCGTGACGCCATCGAGCCGCCGCAGCGTGGGCCATTGGCAGAACAGGTCGGCGTGTGCGGGCGTCAGGGTGCGCAATTGGCACGTGACGGGGCCAGGAATGGTGAAGGGCCGGGCCCCGGCCGGATCGGTCCGCAGCGCGCGGACCGCGGCTTGCGCGGCCGCGCCGATCGCCTCGCAGGCGGCGGCGGGCGTCATCGAATCCCCGCTGCCCTGCCCCTGCGCGCGCTTGGTGGCCACGTAGCGCACCCACGGCATCAGCGCCGACGTTTCCTCGACGAAGACATCGTCGCCGCTCGCCATCAGCACCGGCACATCGGCCTCGCCCGCCAGCGCGGCGTACAGCCCCGCTTCGCCGAGTTCGATGCCGCCGATCGTCACGCTGGCGAACGCGCTGCTGTTGATCGTATGCGCCAGGATGCCGCGGCCTTGCGCGCGGCCGTGATAGCCGATCATCAGCACGCCGTCGCAATCCTGCTCGATCCCGCTCATCATGCCGGCGTAGCGCGGCTTGCCTAGCACGATGCGCACACGCGGGTCCAGCAGGTCCGGCAGCAGGTTGCGAAAGCCCCCATGCGAGTCGTTGACCCAGACGGCCTCGGCCCCGGCCGCGAAGGCGCCCCGCGCCGCGGCGTCGGCTTCGCGCGTCATCCAGGCGCGGGCGCGCTCGTACTCGCCATTGCCCGGGCGTGTCTGTTCGAGATGGAAGACGCCGGCGACGCCCTCGATATCGGTGGAGATCAGGATCTTCATGGGAATGGCGCGCGCAAAACGCAGCGGCGACGCACGCAGGAATGGCGCGCGCCGGCGCAGCGGCGGCGTGCGCGGTTCAGTCGGCGAAATTCAATTCAGGCATCCACGACAGCAGGCTGCGGCGGCAATGGCCGTCGCGGCCGCTGACGGTCTCGGCGTGCCACAGCGCATGCAGGATGGCCTGCTCGACGCTGTCGGCCACGGCATGGAACAGCGGATCGAGCTCGGTCTCGTGGACCATCGCGACGGCCGGCATCGGCGTGGCGGCGTCGTGCGGCACGGTATAGGCGGTGCTGAAGGCCAGCGCGATATCGCCGGAGCCATGACCGTAGACCGATCCGGTGCGTGCCAGCCCCGCGCCGGCACGCCGCGCCAGTCGTCCCAGCTGGCGGGAATCGAGCGGCGCGTCGGTGGCGACGATCATGATGATCGAGCCCTTCTCCGGCCCGGAATCGGCGGCAGTCTGCGCGGCGTCCGTTGCGGCCCGCCCCGCGTCCGTTGCAGCGGGCGCAGCGTCCGTTGCGGCGGCGTTCGTTGTGGCGGCGTTCGTTGTGGCGGCGTTCGTTGTGGCGGCGTCCGTTGCAGTGGGCGCGGCCAGCCGCTGCGCCAGTTCGGCACCGACCCGCCTGCCGGCGACCGTCAGCATCGACGGCGTGCCGTAGTTGGCCAGCACCAGCGCACCCACGCGGTAAGGCCCCGCAAGCCGGGACGCCGTGCCGATGCCGCCCTTGACGCCGAACGCCGACATGCCGCGCCCCGCCCCGACCGCGCCCTGCGCAACATCGGCGCCGGCCGCGGCGCAGGCCCGCAGATAGTGCGTTTCGCCGACGGCAATCGCCTGGATGTCGTTCAGATAGCCGTCATTGCATTCGAACACCAGCGGATTGACGGTGGGCCAGCCGCGGCCGATCTCGGCGTGGGCCGCGATCGCCTGCCGGATCTGCGCCTGCGCCACGGCGCCGACCGCAAAGGTGTTGGTCAGCGCGATCGGCGTCTCCAGCACGCCGAGCTCGTCGACCTGCACCAGCCCGATGCTCTTGCCGAATCCGTTCAGCACCGCGGCCGCGGCCGGCACCTTGTCCAGATACGGATCGCCGGCGTGCGGCAGCACCACCGTGACGCCGGTCTGCACCGCGCCATCGGCCAGCGTGCAATGGCCCACGCGAACGCCCGGCACATCGGTGATCGCATTGCGTGCGCCCGCCGGCAGGTCGCCAATATGCGGAGGAACGCCCGGTGCAGGCGAGTCCGGCGCGGCGGAGGGTTCGTGCGGCATCGCAATGGCCCTCCGTCAGCGGCGATCGATCTTCGGATCGAGCGCGTCGCGCAGCCCGTCGCCCAGCAGGTTGAACGCGAGCACGGTCAGGAAGATCGCCAGGCTGGGAAAGATCGCCACATGCGGGGCCGTGACCATGTCGGCGCGCGCCTCGTTCAGCATCGCGCCCCACTCCGGCGTCGGCGGCTGCGCGCCCAGGCCGAGGAAGGACAGGCTGGCCGCGGTGATGATCGAGGTGCCGATCCGCATCGAGAAATAGACGACGATCGACGAGATCGTGCCCGGCAGGATATGCCGCATCAGGATGGTCCAGTCGGACGCGCCGATGCTGCGCGCCGCCTCGATATAGGTCAGGCGCTTGAGCATCAGCGTGTTGCCGCGCACCAGCCGCGCGAACGCCGGGATGCTGAAGATCGCCACCGCGAACACCACGTTGACCATGCCGTTGCCCAGGATGGCGACGATGCCGATCGCCAGCAGGATGCCCGGAAACGCGAACAGCACGTCGGAGATCCGCATCACGATCCGGTCCCACCAGCCCTCGTAGTAACCAGCCAGCAGGCCCAGCAGCGTGCCGACGATGGCGCCGACGATCACCGAGAAGAAGCCGGCGGCAAGCGAGATGCGCGTGCCGGCCAGGATGCGGCTGAAGATGTCGCGGCCCAGCGAATCGACGCCGAACCAGTGCGCCGCCGACGGCCCCGCGTTCAGCGCGTCGTAGTCGAAGTAGTTCTCGGGATCGTAGGGCACCAGCTGCGGCGACAGCACGGCGACGATCACCAGCAGGATCACGAACACGCCGGCGGCGAGTGCCAGATGCTGGCGGCGGAACTTGCGCCAGAATTCGCTCCACGGCGTGCGGACGGGCTCGGCCTGCGCCGCCGCGCCCGGCACGGCGGCCTCGTTGGCCACGGTCGATAGCTCGGTCATGGACGGCCTCACTTGTAGCGGATGGTGGGGTTGATCACCGTGTACAGCAGATCCACCACCAGATTGATCAGAATGAATTCGAGCGAGAACAGCAGCACCTCGGCCTGGATCACCGGGTAGTCGCGCATCTCGACGGCATCGACCAGCAGCCGGCCGAGGCCGGGCCAGTTGAACACCTTCTCGACGACGATCGAGCCGCCCAGCAGGAAGCCGAACTGCAGGCCCATCATCGTGACGACCGGGATCATCGCGTTGCGCAGGCAGTGCTTGGCGACCACCAGCGACTCGCGCACGCCCTTGGCGCGCGCCGTACGCACGTAATCTTCCTGCAGCACCTCGACGAACGATGCCCGCGTAAAGCGCGCCATCACGGCGGCCACGGCGGCGCCGAGCGTCAACGACGGCAGGATGTAGTGCTTCCAGCTTTCCGCGCCGATCGACGGCAGCCAGCCGAGCTGGACCGAGAAGATCTCCATCAGCAGCATGCCGAGGGCGAAGGCCGGGAACGAGATGCCCGACACCGCAAGCGTCATGCCGATGCGGTCCGGCCAGCGATTGCGCCAGACCGCCGAGCCGATGCCGATCAGCATGCCGAACACCACGGCCCACAGCATCGAGGCGACGGTCAGCCACAGCGTCGGGAAGAAACGGTCGCCGATCTCCTCGCTGACCGGGCGCTTGGTGCGCAGCGAGTTGCCGAACTCCCCTTGCAGCGCATTGCCGAAGAAGGTGACGAACTGCTCGTGCAGCGGCTTGTCCAGGCCCAGGTCCTTGCGCACCAGTTCGACGGTGGCGGCATCGGCCTCCGGTCCCGCGGCGAGCCGCGCCGGATCGCCGGGCAGCAGATGCACGAACAGGAAGACCAGCACCGCGACGATCAGCATCGTCGGCACCACGCCCAGCACGCGCTTCAGAAAGTAATTCAACATGACGACTCCGTGGGTCCGCGCCGATCAGCAATCGGCGACCGGCGCGGACACCGGGGGGCTTGCAACAATGGCAATGAGGATGGCCGCAAAAGACCGCCGGCCGCCCGCCCCGCCCCCGCATACCTGGGGCGGGCGGCGCTGCGCGGCTTACTGCGAGCTGCTCTTGATATCGATGTTCTCGAACTCGAACGAGCCGTCCGGCATCACATAGGCGCCGCTCAGCCGCTTGCTGCGGGCATACAGCACCTGCTCGGTCACCAGGAAGGCCCACGGGGCGTCGGCCCAGATGCGCTGCTGCGCGTCCTTGTACAGCCGCGCCTTCTCGTTGCGGTCGGTGGTACGCAGCGCGCCGGCGATGTCGGCATCGACCTGGTCGTTCTTGTAGTACGCGGTATTCAGCAGCTTGGGCGGCATCGATTCGGACGCCAGCAGCGGACGCAGCGCCCAGTCCGATTCGCCGGTCGACGATGACCAGCCGACGTAGTACATGCGCACGCCGGCGTCCTCGGGCCTGGGCACGCTCTCGACCTTCTCGACGCGCTGGCCGGCCTCGAGCGCCTGCACCGAGGCCTTGATGCCGACCTGCTGCAGCTGCTGCTGCACGAACTGGATCACCTTCTGCGCGGTGGTGTGGTTATAGGCGGACCACAGCGTGGTTTCGAAGCCGTTCGGATAGCCGGCTTCCTTCAGCAGCGCGCGCGCCTTGGCCGGATCGTACGGCCACGGGCCCAGCTTCTCGGCGAAATCGACGCCCGGCGGCACCACGCCTTCGGCCGGCACCGCATAGCCGGCGAACGCCACCTTGGCCAGCGCCTGCTTGTTGATCGCGTAGTTGATCGCCTGGCGCACCTTGGGATCGTTGAACGGCTTGACCTGCGTATTGAGCGACAGGTAGCGCTGGATGATCGACGGCGCCGCGATCAGGTCGACCTTCGGGCTGGCTTTCAGCACCGCGGCCTGCTCGAACGGAATGCTGAAGGCGAAGTCGGCCTCGCCGGTCTGCATGATGGCCGAGCGGCTGTTGTTGTCGACCACCGGCTTCCAGGTGATCGTGTCGATCTTCGGCAGGCCGCTCTTCCAGTAGCCGGCAAACTTCTTGCCGCGCAAGTGGTCGGGCTGCTTCCATTCGACGAACTCGAAGGGACCGGTGCCGACCGGATGGAAGGCGATGTCCTTGCCGTACTTCTTCAGCGCGGCCGGCGAGATCATCACGGCCGACGGGTGCGCCAGCACGTTGATGAACGGCGAGAACGGCTCCTTCAGCGTGATCTTGACGGTGGTCGGGTCGACCACGTCGGTGCGCGCGACGCGGTTGAACAGCGTGTAGCGCTTGAGCTTGTTGGCCGGATCGGTGACGCGGTCCAGATTGGCCTTGACGGCGGTGGCGTCGAAGCTGGTGCCGTCGTGGAACTTGACGCCCTTCCTGACCTTGATGGTATAGACCAGTCCGTCCTTGCTGACGTCATAGCTGTCGGCCAGCACGTTGACCAGCTTCATGTCCTTGTCCAGGCCGAACAGGCCCTGGTAGAAGCTCTTGGAGACCGCCTGCGACAGCGTGTCGTTCGAATCGTAGGGATCGAGCGTGGTGAAGGTAGAGGCCACCGCCATCACCGCGTCCTTGGCGGCGAAGGCCGGTCCGGCCGCAAACGCGGCCATCAGCAGGCCGCCGGCAAACAGGCGCGCGGCGCCACGTCGGGACAAACTGGCTTGCATCATTGTCGATTCTCCTTGGTAAGACTGGCAGGGTGATCGGGCTGGGTCGGCTCTTGGCGGCCTTGCAGCCCGGGTTGGCTCAATACGGTTGGCCCAACACGGTTGGCTCAATACGGGTCGGCACAATGCGGGTTGGCGCGGGCAGCCTCAATAGGCGCCGCCGACGGCGTGCCGCGCAACGAAGTGGTCCGGGGCGACGGCCACCAGCGGCTGCACCACCGGCTCGTCGCCGATCGCGCGGATCGGGCTCGGCAGCTCGTCGACCTGCGGCTCGCGCCGCAGATGCCGGCGCGCGGGGTCGGCCACCGGTACCGCGGACATCAGCTTCTTCGTATAGGGATGCTGCGGGTTCTCGAAGATCGCGCGGCGCGGGCCGATCTCGACGATCTGCCCCAGATACATCACCGCGACCCGGTGGCTGACGCGTTCGACCACCGCCATATCGTGCGAGATGAACAGGAAGGCGATGCCCATCTCGCGCTGCAGGTCGAGCATCAGGTTGACGATCTGCGCCTGGATCGAGACGTCCAGCGCGGACACCGACTCGTCGGCGATCACGACCTTCGGGTTCAGCGCCAGGGCGCGCGCGATGCAGATGCGCTGGCGCTGGCCGCCCGAGAACTCGTGCGGATAGCGGGCGGCATGGGCAGGTGACAGGCCGACCTTGTCCAGCAGCCAGGCCACGCGCTGCTCGGCCTCCTTGCCGCTGGCGACCTTGTGCACCAGCAGCGGCTCCATGATCGAATAGCCGACCGGCACGCGCGGATCGAGCGAGGCGAACGGGTCCTGGAAAATGAACTGGATATTGCGGCGCAGGCTCTGCAGCGCGGGCCCCGACAGTTCGCCGATGTTCTGGCCGGCGAATTCGATGGTGCCGCTCTGGCTTTCGACCAGGCGCAGCAGCGAGCGGCCGGTCGTCGATTTGCCGCAGCCCGATTCGCCGACCAGCGCCAGCGTCTCGCCGGGATACAGGTCGAAGCTGACGCGCTCGACCGCATGCACGCGGCGCGTCGGCCGTCCGAACAGCCCGCCCGGCACGTCGAAGCGGGTCACGAGATCGCGCACGCGCAGGATCGGCTGGGCCGAGGCATCGGGACGCGTGGCCGCGGCCGGTCTTTCGCCGGGGACTTCGGCGCTCGCATGCCCATCGCCGCCCTCCACCCGCACCAGCGGAAACTTGGCCGGCAGATCGGTGCCTGCCATCGCGCCGAGCTTGGGCACCGCGGACAGCAGTGCGCGCGTGTAGGGGTGCGCGGGCCGCGCGAACACGGTCGGCGCGTCGCCCTCCTCGACCTTCTCGCCGCGGTACATCACCAGCACGCGGTCCGCCATTTCGGCCACCACGCCCATGTCGTGCGTGATGAACAGCACGCCCATCTGCATCTCGGCCTGCAGATTGCGGATCAGCTGCAGGATCTCGGCCTGGATGGTGACGTCCAGCGCGGTGGTGGGCTCGTCGGCGATCAGCAGCGCGGGCCGGCACGACAGCGCCATCGCGATCATCACGCGCTGGCGCATGCCGCCGGACAGCTGATGCGGATAGCGGTCCAGCACGCGGCGCGCCTCGGGGATGCGCACCAGCTCGAGCATGCGCAACGCCTCGGCGCGGGCCGCCGCGCGGCTCTTGTTCTGATGCAGGCGGATCGATTCCGCGATCTGCTCGCCGACCGGGAACACCGGATTGAGCGAGGTCATCGGCTCCTGGAAGATCATCGCGATATCGGCACCGCGGATGCCGCGCATCGTGCCGGCGTCCGCGCTGGCGAGGTCGAGCACGTCGCCGCCACGGCGGCGCAGCAGCATGCTGCCGCTGGCCAGGCGCCCGCCGCCATGTTCGACCAGGCGCATCAGCGCCAGCGAGGTCACCGACTTGCCGGAGCCCGACTCGCCGACCACCGCCAGCGTTTCGCCGCGGTCGATATGGAAGGACAGACCGCGCACGGCTTCGACGGTGCGTTCGGAGGTGGCGAAGCGCACCGTCAGGTCGTTGACGGACACGACACGCTGCGGCGGCAGCGCGAGGCGGGATGCGGAAGGCGCGGAAGACGTGGAAGACGATGTAGCCATGGAGTGTTCCTCGAAACCTGCGGGCATGGGGTCAGCGGTAGATCGCCACGTGGACCGGCTCGCCAACGCGGGCATGACCGCGGTACATGCCTTCGGTGTTGAACGGCAGCGCGACATTGCCGGCCGCGTCGATCGCCACCAGCCCGCCCCGGCCCTGGATCGCCGGCAGGCTCTGCATCACGACCGCATGCGTCGCGGCCTCCAGCGAGCTGCCGGCATAGCGCATGCGCGCCGAGATGTCGTAGGCCGCCACCACGCGGATGAACATCTCGCCGGTGCCGGTGGTCGACACCGCCACCAGTTCGTCGGCATAGCAGCCGGCGCCGATCACCGGCGTATCGCCGACGCGGCCGAGCTGCTTGTTGGTGATGCCGCCGGTGGACGTTGCCGCGGCGAGCCGGCCCTGGGCGTCGAGCGCGACCGCGCCGACGGTGCCGAACTTGGTGCCGGGATCGAGCGGCTCGCCGCCCGCCTCATCGGCGTCGGCGCGCGCGGCCAGCGCGGCGGCGTCGTGATCGAGCAGGGCCATGCCGCTGCCCGCGCGGGCGCGTTGCCATTGCGCATGGCGCTCCGGCGTGTAGTAGTAATCCGCCTCGACCAGCGGCAGGCCCTGCGCCTGCGCGAAGGCTTCCGCGCCGTCGGCGGCGAACAGCACATGCTCGCTGCGTTCCATCACGGCGCGCGCCGCCAGTACCGGATTGCGCAGGCGCTTGACGCAGGCCACCGCGCCGGCGTCGCGGGTGGCGCCGTCCATTACCGCGGCGTCGAGTTCATAGGTGCCGGCGTTGGTGAGCACGGCGCCCTTGCCGGCATTGAACAGCGGACAGTCCTCGAGCAGCCGCACCGCTTCGGTCACGGCATCGACGGCGCTGGCGCCGTCCGCCAGCAGGCGTTGGCCCGCGCGCAGGGCCTGTTCGAGCGCGGCGATGTATTGGGCTTCCTTGTCCGCGTCCATCGCGGCGCGGGTGATGGTGCCAGCCCCGCCATGGATGGCGATCACGGGCGTGGGCTTGGAGGTCGATCGGTCTGCGTTCATGGTGCTGTGTCGGCCTGCACGGCAGGCAACTCGGTGAGGCTCGGGAGCGTTATTCGGTGCCGGGGTCCGGGCGCCGGCGCCGTGGCGCCTTGCCGGACCCCGGACGGGGCTTGGTCTGCGTGTCGCCCGCCGCGGCGGTGCGGCTGGAATCGCCGCGGGCATGGGTCTGATGCAGCCAGGGCAGCACGAATTCGGTCATGTCGGCGGCGGCCTTGACCGAGCCGGTGGCGCGGTGTGCCACCGCGCCGCACAGCGCCTCGATCATCGCCAGCACGGCCGCATCCGAGTTCGGCGACAGCTGCCGGCCGGCGCTGACATACAGCGCGATATCGGCAAACGGCGCCAGCGGCGAGGTCGGCCCGTCGGTCAGCGCCAGGATGCGGGCACCGTGGGCGCGGGCGCGCTCGGTCAGCGCGACGCTGTCATAGACATAGCGGGGAAAAGCAATCGGAATCACCAGATCGCGGCTGGTCAGCTTGAACAGCTGCCGCGCCGCCGTCGACGCGCCGCCGACGCCGGCGACCGTGATCACCGTGCGGCAGTACATGTCGAGCCCGTGCTGCAGCAGGCCGGCCAGATAGCCGCTCGCGCCGAAGCCCAGCACATAGACATGCTCGGCCTCGAGGATCGCCGTCACCGCGCGTTCGCAGGCATCGGCATCGAGCGCGCGGCGGGTCGCCTGCAGGTTGCGCTCGTTCTCCTCCAGCGAGGCCGCGATGATTTCCGTGACGGTGGCCGGGCGCTCCAGTTCGGTGCGCAGCTTCTCGACCGGCGCCAGCGTGGCCTCGAACCCGCGCACCAGTTCGGCGCGGAACTGCGGGTAGCCGTCGAAGCCCAGCGCATGGGCAAAGCGGTTCGCCGTCGCCACCGACACCTGCACCGCCTGCGCGAACTCGTCGATGCGCATCGTCGCCGCGCGGAACGGGTTGGCCAGCACGTAATCCGCCATGCGCTGGTGCGCCGGCGTCAGCGACGGAAACACCTTCGCGATGCGCTGCGAGACCGTGGTCTCGGGCGCGGCGTCTGGCGCGGAATCGGCCGGCCTGGCGGCCGGGTCCGGACGGGAAGCAGTCATGGCTCTGCGGTGGGCCGGGCGCAATCTGGTGCATCCGGCGAACAGCTATCGATGTAAACAAATTTACACGCAATAGCCGTGCCATGAAAATAGAGTTTACGAGAGCAAGGGTTAACCCCGACTTCGTCATTCCTGGACGACTGCCCTGGGTCCGCCGCCGAACCTGCGGAACGCTTCTTGCAGCTTTCGAACTTCCCCCGAAAAACAGGAGGCACCCATGCCAGCGCAACGCCGAATCCTGGTGGTCGCGACCAACGTCGACCAGTATCAAAAAGTGGGCTTTCGTACCGGCCTGTGGCTCAGCGAACTCACGCACTTCTGGGATGTGGCCGAGGAAGCGGGCCATACGCTGCAGCTGGCGTCGCCGTCGGGCGGCATGATCCCGATCGATCCCGAGAGCCTGATGCTGTCGGAACTTGCACGAAGTGCCGGCATGCGCAGCAGTGTTTTCAAACGCTATGAGGACCGGATCTTCATGGACCTGCTGAACGACACGGTCAACGTGGCGTCGGTCGATCCGGGCGAGTTCGATGCCATCTACCTGACCGGCGGGCATGGCGTGATGTTCGACTTCCCGGGTTGCGAGCCGCTGGCGCGGCTGATCGCGGCGATGTACGAGCAGGGTCGCGTGGTGGCCGCGGTGTGCCACGGCCCGGCCGGCCTGCTGGACGTCAGGCTCGGCAATGGCGAGCTGCTGGTGCAGGGCAAGCGCGTGACCGGCTTCTCGTGGAACGAGGAGATCATGGCCAAGCGCGACTTTGCGGTGCCGTTCGGGCTCGAACAGGAGCTCGGCAAGCGCGGCACGCAATACAGCAAGGCGATGCTGCCGTTTGCGCCTTATGTGGTCGAGGACGGGCGCCTGATCACCGGACAGAACCCGGGCAGCGCGTATGGCGTGGCCAAGGCGGTGCTGCGCACGCTGCGGCTGTCGGAGCCGGCGGCCGAGCCGGCTTGAACGGCCCGGCTTGAACATGCCAGCTCGAACGACCGGACTCGAAAGTGCCAGCCTGAGCCTGCCAGCTCGAACGGCCGGACTCGAAAGTGCCACCCCGAGCCTGCCGGCTCGAACGGCCCGGCTCGAAAGTGCCACCCTGAGCCTGCCAGCTCGAACGCGCCGGCTCGAGGCCGCCGCCTGAACACCAGCGCGGCGGCCCGAAAGCTCAGCCGCCCTCGCCCATCGCCGGCAACACCCGGCCCGGATTCATCAGATTCTTCGGATCCAGCGCCCGCTTGACCTGCCACATCAGCTCGAGCTCGACCTCCGACTTGTAGCGCCGCAGGTCGTCGCGCTTGACCGCGCCGATGCCATGCTCGGCCGAAATCGAGCCGCCTTCGCCGTGGGCAAGGCCATCGACCAGATCGGATACCGGCTTGTACCACTGCGCGAGGAAGGCCTTCGCGTCGGCGTCCTTCGGCCGCAGCGGATTGAAGTGGACGTTGCCGTCGCCCATATGGCCGTAGATCACCATGCGGGCATCGGGCACCAGTTCCAGCACGCGGCGCGAGGCCTCGTCGACGAAGTCCGCGATGCGCGACAGCGGCACCGACACATCGCACTTGATGCTGCCGCCGGTGCGCGTCTGCGCGTCCGAGATTTCCTCGCGGATGCGCCAGAAGGTCTGCGCGTCGGCGACGCTGGCCGCGATCGCGGCATCCTGCACCAGCTGCTGTTCGTAGCCGCTTTCGAGGATTTCCAGCAGCGTCGCCTCGAGGCTGGCGGCGTCCGCGCCCGAGCTCAACTCGATCAGCACCATCCACTCGTGCCGCTGCGCCAGCGGCGACGCGACATTGCCCAGATAGTCGAGCACCAGGTCGAGCGCCGGGCCCGAAATCAGCTCGAAGGCCGTGACGGCCCCGCCCGACAGCCGCTTGGCCTCGCCCAGCAGGCGCACGGCCGCATCCGGCGACGCCACCGCGACGAAGGCCACCGCGCTCGCACGCGGCTGCGGCATCAGCTTCAGCACCGCGGCCGTGATGATGCCGAGCGTCCCTTCGGCGCCGATGAACAGGTGCTTCAAGTCGTAGCCGGTGTTGTCCTTGCGCAGGCAGCGCAGCGACGAGTAGATGCGCCCATCGGGCAGCACCGCCTCGATGCCGAGCACCAGATCGCGCATATTGCCGTAGCGCAGCACCGCGGTACCGCCCGCATTGGTCGACAGATTGCCGCCGATCTGGCACGAACCCTCGGAGCCGATCCGCAGCGGAAACAGGCGCCCGCCCTCCTCGGCCGCGGCGCGTGCGGCGGCCAGCGTCACGCCGGCCTGCACCGTCAGCGTGTCGTTGACCGTGTCGATCGCCAGCACGCGGTTCATGCGGCTCAGGTTCAGCACCACGGCATCGCCGCGCGTGTCCGGCACCGCGCCGCCCATCAGCGAGGTATTGCCGCCCTGCGGCACCACGGGCACGTCGTGCGCATGGCACCACGCCATCACCGCGGCGACCTGCTCGGTGCTCGACGGCAGCACCACCACGCTGGCCTTGCCGCGGCTGATGCGCCGGTAGTCGGTGACATAGGACTCGGTATCGGCGTCCGCGACGAGGCAGGCGTTGTCGCCGACGATGGCTTGCAGCGCGCGCAGCGTGGCGTCGCGAGTGGAACTATCCAGGGACATGATGCGGAGAGATCGGGAAATCGTTCAGTAGGCGGCGGACGGCCGTTGTGCGGGGACGGCGCCTTCCTCGCGGAAGGACGCGGCCAGCTGGCGCGCGGCCTTGGCAAACAGCAGCACGTCGACGCCGGTGGCGACGAAGGTGCAGCCCAGCTCCAGATAGCGCCGCGCCAGCGCGGCATCGGACGTCAGCGTGCCGGCCGCCTTGCCGCTGGCGACGATGGTGCGCATCGCGTTCTCGATGGCGGCCTGCACCTCCGGGTGGCCGGGATTGCCGCGATGCCCCATCGACGCGGCCAGGTCGGCCGGTCCGATAAAGACGCCGTCGATGCCATCGACCGCGCAGATCTCTTCCAGGTTTGCCAGCGCGGTCACGGTCTCGGCCTGCACCAGCAGGCAGACCTCGTCATCGGCGACATCGAGATAGTCGGTGCGGCCGCTCCAGCGCGAGGCACGCGCCACCGCGCTGCCGACGCCGCGGATGCCCTGCGGCGGATAACGCGTCGCGCTGACCAGCATGCGCGCCTGCTCGGCGGTATCGACCATCGGCACCAGCAGCGTGGTCGCGCCGATATCGAGCAACTGCTTGATCAGCGGCACGCCGCCCGCCACGGCGCGCACGACAGGGGCGCTCGGATAGGCCGAGACCGCCTGCAACTGGGCCAGGATGCTGCGCACATCGTTGGGGGCGTGCTCGCCGTCGATCAGCAGCCAGTCGAAGCCGGCGGTGGCCGAGACCTCGGCCAGATACGGCTCGGCCATCGACAGCCACAGGCCGATTTGCGGCCGGCGGGCGGCCAATGCGGTCTTGAAGGGATTGGATGCGGGCATGACGGGTCCTGTCAAAGCAATGCGGGTTCGATGGGCCTGGCGACCGAGCCTTGTACGGCGTTGTACGGCCTTGAGGGTTTCCTGCGGCGTTCTACGGCTGCGGCCGGCCTCAGTCCAGTTGCCCCTGGCACAAATACTTCAAATGCAGGTAATCGTCCAGTCCATGGCGCGAGCCCTCGCGCCCGTAACCGGACTCCTTGACGCCGCCGAACGGCGCGGCCTCGGCCGCGATGGCGCCCTCGTTGATGCCGACGATGCCGGTCTCCAGCGCCTGCGCGACGCGCCAGATGCGGCGCACATCGTTTGAATAGAAGTAGGCGGCAAGGCCAAACGGCGTGTCGTTGGCGTGGCCGATCACCTCGTCCTCGCTCGCGAAGCGGAAGATCGGCGCGACGGGGCCGAAGGTTTCTTCGCAGGACAACGCCATCTGCGGCGTGGCCCCGATCAGCACGGTGGGCGCGTAGTAGTGCGGACCGTCCGCGGTACGCACGCGCTTGCCGCCGGTGACGACGCGCGCGCCCCGGGCCACCGCATCCTCGACATGGCGGGCGATCTTGTCGACCGCGCGCGCATTGATCATCGGGCCGATCTGCGAGCCCTCCTCGCTGGCCGCGCCGACCTTCAGCGCCCCGACGCGGCGAGCCAGCCGTTCGACGAAATCGTCGTGAACGGCCTCGTGCACGTAGATGCGGTTCGGGCAGACGCAGGTCTGGCCGCCGTTGCGAAACTTCGATGCCATCAGCCCTTCGACCGCGGCGTCGAGGTCCGCATCCTCGAACACGATAAAGGGCGCGTTGCCGCCGAGCTCCAGCGACAGCTTCTTCAGCGTCGATGCGGATTCGCGCGCCAGGTGCTTGCCGACCGGCGTCGAGCCGGTGAACGTGATCTTGCGCACGCGGCTGTCGGCGAGCCAGACGTCGACCACCTCGGGCGTGCGTTCGCGCGACGCAGTGACGATGTTCAGCACGCCCGCCGGCACGCCGGCAAGCTCGGCCAGGTACACCAGCGCCAGCGCGGTCAGCGGCGTGTCCTCGGCCGGCTTGGCGACCACGGTGCAGCCGGCCGCCAGTGCCGGCGCGATCTTGCGCGCGATCATCGCCAGCGGAAAGTTCCACGGCGTGATCGCCGCCACCACGCCGACCGGTTCCTTCAGCACCAGCATCTTTCGGCCCGGCACGGCCTCGGCCACGATGTCGCCGCAGATGCGGACCGCCTCGGCCGCGAACCATTCGACGTACGCGGCGCCGTACTGCACCTCGCCGCGGCTCTCGTGCATCGGCTTGCCCTGCTCGGCCGAGATGATGCGCGCCAGGTCTTCCTGGTGCTCGAGGATCAGCGCATGCCAGCGTTGCAGCAGACGCGCGCGCTCCCTGGCCGGACGGCGGCTCCAGTCGGCGAAGGCCGCGTGTGCGGCATCGGCGGCGCGGCGCGCGTCCTCGGCGCCGCTGTCGGCAACCTGCGTCAGCGTGGCGCCGTCCGCGGGATTGGCGACATCGAGGCGCTCACCGCGCGCGGCGGGTTGCCACTGGGCGCCGATCAGGTTCTGGCCGCGCAGCAGCGCGGCGTGGGAAAGCTGCAGGGACATGATGCGATGGAGGTCTTGGAGAAGGACGGTAAGCGGGTGGACGCGGCCGCATGCGGCCGAAGAAAACGCCGAAAGCCGCCGCAAGCAGCCACGGGCGGCCACAAGCGACCGCATGTGGCCAATCAGCTGACGATGCCCATATGCCAGGGCACGAACTCGTTGTCGCCCAGGCCGAGCAGCTCGCTGCGGGTCTTGTCGCCGGAGGCCACGCGCAGGATATGTTCGAAGATACGTTGCCCCATCTCGGCGACGGTCAGCTCGCCGTCGACGATGACGCCGCAGTTGATGTCCATGTCGTCGGCCAGGCGCCGGTACATCGGCGTGTTGGACGCCAGCTTGATCGTCGGCGCGGGCTTGGAGCCGAACATCGAGCCGCGGCCCGTGGTAAAGCAGATCAGGTTGGCGCCGCTGGCGATCTGGCCGGTGACCGCGACCGGGTCATAGCCGGGCGAATCCATGAAGACGAAGCCTGCCTTGTCGATCGGCTCGGCGTACTGGTAGACCGCCTGCAGCGGCGTGGTGCCGCCCTTCATCGCGGAGCCCAGCGACTTCTCGAAGATGTTGGCGAGGCCGCCCTGCTGGTTGCCGTGGCCCACGACGCCGTTGAACTGCGCGTTGTGTCCGGCGGTATAGCGCTCCCACCAGGCCAGCCGGTCGAGCAGCTTCTGCCCGACCTCCGGCGTGACGGCGCGCCGCGTCAGCATGTATTCGACGCCATGGATCTCGGGCGTTTCCGACAGGATCGCGGTGCCGCCGTGGCGCACCAGGATGTCCATCGCCGCGCCCAATGCGGGATTGGCGGTGATGCCGGAGAACCCGTCGGAGCCGCCGCACTCCAGGCCGATCTTCAGATGGCTGGCGGACACCGGCTGGCGTTGCGCGGCATTCGCTGCCGGCAGCATCGATTCGATCGCGCGGATACCGGCGGCGATGGTCTCGCGCGTGCCGCCGGTGTCCTGCATCACCATCGTATGCAGCTGGCTGCCGGGCTCGAGTTGTTGCGACTCGACCAGCGATGCGACCTGATTGCGCTCGCAGCCAAGCCCCACGATCAGCACGCCGGCCAGATTCGGATGGCGCGCATAGCCGGCCAGCGTGCGACGCAGCAGATCGAAATGCTCGCTCGGCGACGACATGCCGCAGCCGGTGCCATGGGCAAACGCCACCACGCCGTCGACATTGGGATAGGCCGCGAGCCGCTCCCGCGTGAAATGGTCGGCGATATGCCGGATCACCGTGGCCGAGCAATTGACCGACGACAGGATGCCGATGAAATTGCGCGTGCCGACGCGGCCGTCGGCGCGCACGAAACCCTGGAAGGTCGCGCGCTCGGCCTCGGGCACATAGTCGATGGGCCGCACATCGCTGCAGAAAGCCGGGTCGCGATAGAAATCGACCAGCTTCAGGTTATGCGAATGCACGTGCTCGCCCGGCGCGATATCGCGGTCGGCGACGCCGATCACGGTGTCGTACTTGCGCACCGGCTCGCCCTTCGCGATCGCGCACGCGGCGATCTTGTGGCCGGCCGGCACCTGGGCCCGCGCACGCACGCCAAGCTCGGGCAACGGCTGTCCCAGCGCCAGGTCCTGGCGCGCGATCAGCACGTTGTCATTGGCGTGCAGGCGGATGACGGCATTGACGTTCACGTCGAACAATTCCTGTGGTTGGTGGGGGCAATCGGCGGTCGGCGGTCGGCGGCTTGCGGGATCAGCTCTGCTGCAGCATTTCCTTCAGCTTGAGCCGCTGGATCAGTTGGGTCTCCTGCTCGTAGACCGTCGCCACGTACTTCTTGTAGTCGGGCCCATCGAGGTACATCACCGGCGCGTCGATGCGCGCGGCCACCTGCCTGAATTCCTTGCTGGCGACCGCGGCGCGGAAGGCGTCGCGCAGCTGCTTCTCGATGGCCGGGTCCAGCCCCTTCGGTGCGCCGATGCCGTTGGGCGCTTCGACCACGACGTCGTAACCGAGCTCGCGCAGCGTCGGCGTGTCCTTGAAGCGCGGCGTCCGCTGCTCGCCCCAGGTCGCCAGCAGCCGCAGCTTGCCGGATTCGACATGCGGCGCCCACGAGCTGGAATCGGCCAGCAGGTCGACCTGGCCGCCGAGCACGTCCTGCAGCGCAGCCGAGCCGCCCTTGTAGGCGATCGCGTTGAAACGCACGCCGGCGGCCAGCGCGAACTGCTCCATGCCGACATGGGTCGCACCGCCGATGCCGGCGTGGGCATAGGTCAGCTTGCCGGGATTGGCCTTGGCCGCCGCGACGACTTCCTGCAGCGTCTTGTACGGCGAGCTGGCCGGCACCGCGATGCCGAAGGTCTGGCCCGAGGTGCGCGCCAGATAGGTCAGCTCGGTGCGCGGATCGATCTCCAGCATGCCAAGCTGCGAGAAGCGCGTTACCGAGATCGGAATCTGGCCGATGGTGTAGCCGTCCGGCTTGGCCCGCGCCAGCGCGCGGGTGCCGATCATGCCCGAGGCGCCGGCGCGATTCTCGACGACGATCGATTGCTTCAGGATGCCCGAGGCGACCTGGCACAGCGCGCGCATCGACTGGTCGGCGGTGCCGCCGACCGGCCACGGGCAGATGAAGGTGATCGGACGTTCGGGATAGGTGGCGGCACTGGCGCCGCGTGCCAGCAGCATGCCGGCGGTACCGGTGGCAGCCGCCGCCGCGGCCGTGGCAACACCGGCGCTGGCGCCGAGGAGCAGGCGGCGGCGCGCGGGATTGGTGGGGGAACCTTGGTTCATTGTCGTCCTCGCACTGTGTTATCGGTGGTGGCCGGCGTGCATCGAGGCAACGCCATGGGCGGCATTGTGTCCGGCAACGACATAACGATCCAATCCAATATCGTCATTGCTTCATAACCTTTCCGTTAAGTAGGCCGCGAGGTAGACTGCGCGGCATGCCCCATATCGACCGCGCGCTGCGCTCCAATATCAAGCTACGCCATCTGCAGTTGCTGGTGGCGCTCGACGAGTTCCGCCATCTCGGCAAGACCGCCGAATTCCTGTCGATCAGCCAGCCCGCGGTGTCCAAGACGCTGTCCGAGGTCGAGAAGATGCTGGGCCTGGTGCTGTTCTCCCGCTCGACCCGCGGCACCGAGCCGACCGCGGCGGGAGAAGCGCTGATCCGCTTCTCCCGCCGCGTGCTGGCGCAATACGATCGCACGCGCGAGGAGATCGAGGCGGTCGACACCGGCGCGGCCGGGCGCGTGCGCGTCGGCGCGATGGGCGCGGCGCTGCCGGTGCTGCTGGCGCGCGCCACCGCGCGGCTGAAGTCGCGCTCGGCGCAGGCCACCGTGCTGATCGAGGAAGGCGATCTCACGCATCTGCTGCCGAAGCTGCGGCTGTCCGAACTGGACCTGATCGTGGGCCGGCTGGAGCCGGGCTATGCGGCGCCGGACCTGGCCACCGAGGCGCTATACAACGAACCGATGGTGGCCGTAGTGCGGCCCGGGCATCCGCTCGCCGCCAAGCGCAAGGCCGGCTGGGCCGACCTGGCGCAGCTGCCCTGCGTGATGCCGCCGCCCTGGGCCTCGCTGCGGGTCAAGCTGGAGCAGGCGTTCCTCGCCCAGGGCCTGGAGCCGCCATCGGACCGGATCGAGACCTCGTCCTATCTGGCGGTCTCGACCTTCGTCACGCAGCGCGACGCCGTCGGATTCCTGGCACGCTCGGTGGCGAAGCAGTTCGCCAGCGAAGGCAGGCTCGAGCTGGTGAATATCGCCGTGCCGATCGAGCTGCCGCCGGTCGGGATCATTACGCTGCGTGCATCGCGCGAGGCCGGGCTGGGCGCGAGCGCGGAGCATCTGTCGATTGCCTGCGGCTGGCGGCGGCGGAGATGGACGCCGGGGAAAAGCCGCGGCGACGGAGCGCACGACGCGGGACATGATCCGGTCGAAGGGTTGTCATCGCCCCGGCCGCGCTGCCGCGCCGCCCTTGACCAGCGCCTCGATCGCCCTCGCCGCCGCCAGATGCTGCGGCACCGACAGGCCTTGCGTCGCGTTGGCCGGGGAGATCTGCGCGCCCTGGGCGCTGCCGCGGGCGGTGAAGTCCGCGCCCGGCGCATAGACGTTGCGGGCGATCGCGCCGACCTCGGCGTCGGACAGATCGGCGGCGACCAGCAGTTGCGCGGCGACGGCCACGGTGGCCGCGCTGGCGGCCTGGTTCGCATAGGTGCCTGCCGGCACCGTATAGCGGAAATAGCCGCGGCCGGAATCGGCGAGCGCGGCGGCGGCCTTGTCGCCGAGCGGCAGCAGGCGCAGCGGAATCGCGGCCAGCGCGTCGCGGATACTTTCCGACGGCACGCCGATGATCTGGATCACGGCATCGACCTCGCCCTGCCGAAGCGCCACCAGCGAGGCGTTGATGCCCAGCTCGCGCCCGGCAAAATCCGCTGGCTTGAGGCCGTGCGCCGCAAGCACACGTAACGCCGTCCGTTGCGACGCGCCGCCCTTCTCGCCGATGGCGATGCGCTTGCCGCGCAGGTCCGCCACCGTCTTGACGGCTGCATCGGCGCGCACGAGAACATGGACCGCCTCCGGATACAGGCTGCCGATCGCGCGCAGCGACGTGAACGGGCCATCGGCGGCGAAGTCGCCGTCGCCGCGATAGGCGTCGAGCGCGGCATCGGCCTGCGCCAGCGCGAGTGAGGCCTTGCCCTGCCGCAGCATCCGCAGGTTCTCGTCGCCGCCGCGCGTGACCAGCGGCACCACGCGCGCGCCGGGATTGGCGGCCAGCGCCTGGGCGAAGCGCAGGTATTGCCCGCCCTCGGCGCCCGCTGCGAGCGGGTAGCCCTGCTTGGCGCGAGCCAGCCGGGCGCGGATGCTGGCATGCGCGGCGGCAAGTTCCTGCGTGATCATCGCGTGCTGCTCTGGCGACGATTCGGCCGGCACGGATTCGACGATGCGGCGCACGGCCTCCAGCATCGCGGCCGCGCCTTGCGGGGCGCTGGCCGCATAGGCGGGCGCGGTGACCGGGCGATAGCCGCCCGGCACCACTGGCACCCATCGCCCATTTTCTTCGCGGTACACCGCGGCGCCGTGCGCGCGGATGATGTCGCCCGCCTTGTTGCCGCCCAGCGCGATGCCCTGCACGCCCCTGGGCGCCGCACCGAGCGCCGAGATCAGGCCGGCGACGCCCGGCGCATCCCAAGCGCCGAAGTCGAAGTCGCGCGTCAGCTTCAGCTCGGCGTCGAAGTAGACGACACGCCGGTCTTCGCCCGGCGGGCCGCGCCGATCGGTCTGCGAGCCCTGGCGCCGCAGTTCCGCCAGCTGCACCGTGCCCGGCGGCAGCGCCTGGGCCAGCCGCGCGGCGACGTCCTTGCGCAGCGCGTCGGCGTCCGGGCCGCGCTCGCATCCCGCCAGCAGCGACGCGACGACCAGGGCAAACAGCGCGAAGAACAGGCGGCGCACGATCAGCCTCCCATCCATGGCATCGCCAGCATCAGCGTCAGCACGAAGGCATTCATGATGTCGACGAAGAAGGCGCCGGCCAGCGGCGCCACCACGAAGCTCTTCGGGGCCGGTCCGTGCTTGGCGGTAATCGCCTGCATATTGGCCATCGCGGTGGCGGTCGAGCCCATGTTGAAGCCGATGAAGGCGGCGGACAGCACCGCGGCCTCGTAGTCCCGCCCCATGAAGCGGAAGCAGACCAGCACCACATACAGCACGATAAAGACCACCTGCATCGCGATGATCGCGATGAATGGCCCCGCGGACAGCGCCACGTCGACCAGGTCGAGCGCCATCATCGTCATCACCAGGAACAGCGACAGGCTCACATTGGAGATCAGCTCGGCGGGCCGGTCGTCGAAGCGCACGCCGGTCAGCGGCAGCAGGTTGCGGATCACGATGCCGGTCAGCATGCACCACAGGAAGCCTGGGATCGTGATGGCCTGGCCCGAGAACAGCGAGGCGAGCCAGCGGCCGACCACTACCGCCACCAGGATGCCGCCCAGCGCGCCGACGGCCGCGACGGTGGTGATCGGAAATCCATGGGCCTCCGCCTCGACGCTCGCTTCGTCCTCGCCCTGCGAGCGCAGGCGATATCGCGAGATCAGGTACTGCGCGACCGGCCCCGCGATGATACCGCCGACGATCAGGCCGATCGTCGCCACCGTCATCGACAGTTCCATCACGGACTGCAGATTGTTGATCTCGGCGAAGCGCTCGGCATAGGCGGCGCCGGTGCCGTGCCCGCCCACCAGCGTGATCGAACCGCCGACCAGCCCGAAGATCGGATGCAGGTCCAGCGCCTTGGCCATCGCGACGCCGACGGTGTTCTGCACCACGATGTAAGGAAACAGCACGATCAGGAAGATCACCAGCGCCTTGCCGCCCTGCTTCAGCGCGCGCAGGTCCGCCCCCATGCCGACGCCGGCAAAGAACATCAGCAGCAGCACGGGCTTGATGGCGGCGTCGATGACGACGCGGAAGTCGAACAGCGCGACCGCAATCGCCGCGACCGCGGCAAACAGGACCCCGCCGGTGATCGGATCGGGAATGTTGTAGCGCGACAGAAAGGCGACCCGGCGATTGATCAGCGTACCGAGCAGCAGGACCAGCACGGCGATCAGCACCGAGGTGACCGGATCGAGGCGAATCTGCATCGAGTTCCCATCCTTGCCCGCCTGTGCCGGCGGAAAAGTGACGCGTATGGATCTATGCCAGCATAGACGCGCCAAATGCGAACCGCAATGCGCAAAAAAAATGCCGGACGCGATCGACCGCGTCCGGCATTCGGGCAAGCGCGACCGGAGGTTACGCCGCCGACTGCGTCAGCTCGGGCGTGCCCGGGGCGGCGGGCGCGACGGCCTCGCCGGCCATCGCCTTGCGCAGCTGATCCTTGTCCAGCTCGCCTTCCCAGCGCGCGACGACGATCGCGGCGGTCGCATTGCCGACCAGGTTGGTCAGCGCGCGGCATTCCGACATGAAGCGGTCGACGCCGAGGATCAGTGCCATGCCGGCGACCGGCACCGAGGGCACCACCGCCAGCGTGGCCGCCAGCGTGATGAAGCCCGCGCCGGTCACGCCGGCCGCGCCCTTGGAGCTGAGCATCGCGACCAGCAGCAGCAGGATCTGGTCGCCGAACGACAGGTGGATGTCGCAGGCCTGCGCGATGAACAGCGCGGCCATCGTCATGTAGATGTTGGTGCCGTCCAGATTGAACGAATAGCCGGTCGGCACGACCAGGCCGACCACCGACTTGGCGCAGCCGGCCCGCTCCATCTTCTGCATCAGCGTCGGCAGCGCGGCCTCGGACGAACTGGTGCCCAGCACCAGCAGCAGTTCCTCGCGGATATAGCGGATCAGCTTGACGATCGAGAAGCCGTTGTAGCGCGCCACCAGGCCCAGCACGATCAGCACGAACAGCAGCGACGTCAGATAGAAGGTGCCGACCAGCATCGCCAGGTTGGCCACCGACTTGATGCCGTACTTGCCGATGGTGAACGACATCGCGCCGAACGCGCCGATCGGCGCGACCTTCATCAGGATCGACACCAGACGGAACACCGGCAGCGTGACGGCCTGCAGGAAATCGACCACCGGCTTGCCGCGCTCGCCGACCAGCGCCAGCGAGATGCCGAACAGCACCGCGACGAACAGCACCTGCAGGATGTCGCCATTGACCATGGGGCTGAGCACCGTGGTCGGAATGATGTTCATCAGGAAGCCGGTGATGGTCGAATCGTGCGCCTTGGCGACATAGCCGGACACCGCGTTCGAATCCAGCGAGGCCGGATCGATATGCAGGCCGTGGCCGGGCTGGACCACGTTGCCGACGATCATGCCGACCGCCAGCGCCAGCGTCGAGAACGTCAGGAAGTAGATCATCGCCTTGCCGGCGACGCGGCCGACCTTCTTCAGGTCCGACATGCCGGCGATGCCGGTGACCACGGTCAGGAAGATCACCGGCGCGATGATCATCTTGACCAGCTTGATGAAGCCGTCGCCGAGCGGCTTCATGCTCGAGCCGATATCGGGCCAGTAGTGGCCCAGCGCGATGCCGGCGACGATGGCGACCAGCACCTGCACGTACAGATGGCGATAGAACGGACGAGGCTGCGCGGCCGTGGCCGCGGCGGTGTGGGTGTCGATCATGCGGGTGTCCCCTGCCAATGGGCTGCCGGGCGCCATGCGGGGGCACGCGGCGGCGAGTTTCTTGAAATATCCTGGCCGAGCGGATGCGGCGCCGGACCAGCCGCTATCGCAATGCGTGTGCCAGCCGAATGTCTTTCACAATTCGTTGATCTTTAAGGGAAAAATTCGGAAGCGCCGTGCGGCTCGCTGGCGTTTGAGTGGAAATCCACATAGAATTCGGGCCATTTGTATGGAAATCCACACAACTTTCGCCGCACACAACCGCGCTTGCGTGTCCGACGTGCCGGCTTGACCGCTTCGCTATCACCGCCCCCTTCACCCCGCCGATGGCCCGACCGCCCGCCTCGACCCTGCCAACCGACCAAGCGCGCGCGCGCCGGTCCTTCTCGCCGCGCGCCGCGGCGGGCGTCGCGCTGGCCGTGCTGCTGATGCTGGCGCTGACGGTCGCGGTGCTGCGGATGGTCGAGCGTACTGCGCATCGCGAGGCCACCGCGGCGGTCACCCAGCGTGCGCTGACGGCCGCGCAGTTCAACGTCGCCACGCTGCGGCGGGATCTCGAAAAGCATCGTGCGCTGCCGTTCGTGCTGGCGCAGGACCCCGACCTGAAGACGGCGCTGGCGACGGCCGACCCGCAGCGCCTTGCCGCGCTGAACGGCAAGCTCGAGGCGCTGGCGGCCGGCACGGGCGCCTCGGTGATCTACGCGGTGGACCGCCGCGGCCTGACGGTCGCCTCGAGCAACTGGCGCGGCCCCGACAGCTTCGTCGGCGAGAACTACGCCTTCCGCCCCTACTACCAGGGCGCGATGGCCGGCGGCGCCGCCGAGCACTTCGCCCTGGGCACGATCAGCCGCCGCCCCGGCCTGTACCTGTCGCACCGGCTCGACGATGCCGGCGGACAGCCGCTGGGCGTGGTGGTCGTCAAGGTCGAGTTCCCCGGCCTCGAGGAAGACTGGGCGCACCTGGCCGAGCCGGTCTTCGTCACCAACAGCGATGGCGTGGTGCTGTTGACCAGCGAGCCCGGCTGGCGCTTCCGCTCGATGGTGCCGCTGGGCGAGGCGGCGGCCGAGCAGCTGCGGCGCAGCCTGCAGTTCGGCGATGGCACCTTCGCCCCGCTGCCGATCCGGCCGTTTTCCGCGGCAGCCGGTGCCGCGCCGGCGCGCAGGCCGCCGGCCAGCGGCGAAGAGATACTTGCCGACGTGCCCGGACACCCGCCCGGCGACAGCTATCTCCACGTTGCGCTGCCCGTACCGTCCACGCATTGGACCTTCCATCTGCTGGCGCCCAGCCGCGACGAGCGGACCGGCATCGCGGCGCGGATGCAGGCGCAGGCGCTGGTGGTGCTGCTGCTCGCCTATATCGCCATTGCCACCGGGGTCTACGCGCGGCGCCGGCTGCGGCGGCACAACGCGCAGCAGGCCGCGATCCGCGCCGAGCTGACCGCGCGCGTGCAGGCGCGCACCGCGGAACTGCAGGCCGCCAACGACCAGTTGCGCGCCGAAATGGAGGAACGCCGCCAGGCCGAGCTGCGGCTGCACGCCGCGCAGGAGGAACTGGTGCAGGCCAACAAGCTGACCTTTCTCGGCCAGATCGCCGCCGGCGTCGCGCACGAGATCAATCAGCCGGTGGCGGCGATCCGCAGCTATGCCGACAACGCCGGCAGCTATCTGGAGCGCGGCGAGGCCGACGGCGCGCGCGCCAGCCTCGCGCGGATCGGCGCACTGACCGAGCGCATCGGCGCCATCACGGGCCAGCTGCGCGCGTTTGCCCGCAAGGGTTCGGGCGCGCGCGAGCCGACGCCGGTGGACGACGCGATCGAAGGCGCGCTGCTGTTGCTGGGGCCGCGCCTGCGCACGCAGCCCGTCGCCCTGGTGCGCTCCGGCGACAAGGGTCTGCGCGTGCAGGCGGAACGGTTGCGGCTCGAACAGGTGCTGGTCAATCTGCTGCAGAACGCGCTGGACGCCGTCGCCGGCCGCGACGATGCGCGGATCGACATCGCGACGCATGCGGACCATGCGGACGGTGCGAACGGTGGGGACGATGCGCGCGTGCGCATCGAGATCGCCGACAACGGCCCCGGCATCGCGCCCGAGATCGCCGAGCGGCTGTTCACGCCCTTCTCCACCTCGAAGCCGGAGGGCATGGGACTGGGGTTGGTGATCAGCCGCGACATCGTCGCCGAGTTCGGCGGCACGCTCGATACGCGCCCCCGCAGCGGCGGAAACGGCGGAAGCGGCAGCGGCGCGATCTTCACCATCACACTGAATTCAGCTCCATGATGCAAACCAGCGAAGCGCAAGCCAGTCAGGGTCCGGTACGCCGGGTCGCCCTGGTCGACGACGACCACGACGTTCGCGCCGCAGCAGCCGAAAGCCTGACCCTGGCCGGCTATCGGGTCGACGCGCACGCCAGCGCGCAATCCTTTCTCGACAGCCTGCGCGACGGCTATCCCGAGGTGCTGGTCACCGATATGCGGATGCCGGGGCTCGACGGCCTGCAACTGTTCGAGCGGGTGCTGGAGCGCGACGCCAGCCTGCCGGTGATCTTCATCACCGGCCATGGCGATATCGCGCAGGCGGTCGAGGCGATGCGCCGCGGCGCCTACGATTTTCTGGAGAAGCCTTACGCCACCCATCGCCTGCTGACCGCCGTCGGCCATGCCTGGGAACAGCGCCGTCTGGTGCTGGAAAACCGCCGGCTGCAGGACGCCGCGACGCAAGCGGAAAGCGCCTGGCCGCTGATCGGCGTGACGCCGGCGATGGAGCGGCTGCGCCAGACCATCCGTCATATCGCGGATGCCGATGTCGACGTGCTGGTGGTCGGCGAAACCGGCAGCGGCAAGGAAATGGCGGCGACCGCGCTGCATCGCTGGAGCCGGCGCAGCGCGGGCGAACTGGTCGCGCTCAATTGCGCGGCGCTGCCCGAGAGCGTGATCGAGAGCGAGCTGTTCGGCCACGAGCCCGGCGCCTTCACCGGCGCGCAACGCAAGCGGATCGGCCGCATCGAACACGCCAACGGCGGCACGCTGTTTCTCGACGAGATCGAAGGCATGCCGCCGTCGGTGCAGCTGAAGCTGCTGCGCGTGCTGGAGACGCGCAGCGTCGCGCCGCTGGGCACCAACGAAATGCGGCCGGTCGATCTGCGCGTGATCGCGGCCAGCAAGGTCGATCTGGGCGACCCCGCGCAGCGCGGCGATTTTCGCGAGGATCTGTATTACCGCCTCAACGTCGTCACGCTGTACATGCCGCCGCTGCGCGAGCGGCGCGAAGACATTCCGCTGCTGTTCGAGGTCTTCACCGGCCAGGCCGCGCGCCGCTTCCAGCGCGAGGCGCCGCCGGTCACCGACGCGGTACGGCGCTATCTGAACACGCACTCGTGGCCGGGCAACGTACGGGAACTGCTGCATTTCGCCGAACGCTTCGTGCTGGGCGTGCATACGCTGCCGACGCCCCCCGCCGCGCAGGCCGCGACCTCGGGCGACACCGGCGCCGAAGGCACGCTGGCCGAACGGATGGACCGCTACGAGGCCCAACTGATCCGCGACACGCTCGCCGCGAACGGCGGCAATGTTCGCGCAACGCTGGAATCGCTGGGCATCGCGCGCAAGACCTTCTACGACAAGCTGCATCGGCATGGGATCGAGCGGCGGGAGTATTTGTCGGAGAAGGCGGAGTCGTGATGGAACGATCCGACGGTGACGCAAGCTGATTCGGCTAGTGCAATCTGGGTTGGTATGCCACTCCGAAGCGTTCGGCCAATTCGGCCAACCGCTTATCGAGCGACCATAGCTTTGCGCTTGGCGTGATAAGGGTGGATGCCAGCAGCACCATGTCGACCAGGCCACATCCGAGTCCATACAGCCTTTCCCGCTCGATAAACTGCATCACTTCATGCAACGTCGCTTGATTGCATGGCTGCAACAAGCCAATGTCGTTGAGCGTTGTAAGGCGCGGTGCCGGCGGCGTTCCGCAGGCGAGTTCGGCGACCACCATGGGGTGCGTCAGGGCTTGGTCCATCACGATCAGGTCGATCAGCGCCGCGTTACGGTGCCTGAAGTGATCGACCCATACCGAGCTATCGATCAGCACACTCATTTTGCCGGCGGCTCCTCGCGGCGGCGTGGAACGTCCTCCATATCGGGAGCTGCACCGCCTAGGGCAGCAAGGCGCTTCGCCGCCTGGACTCGTACAAACGTCTTGATCGCTTCTCGGAACAGATCCGATTTATCCATGCCGGGGTCCGCCATCTCCAGTGCCTTTTCGTAGAGTGCATCATCGATCGTCACTGTGGTGCGCATGGCTGATCTCCGCTTCAATATTGAAGCCAATATGCATCAATTTTGGCATCAATACAAGCGTCACAGTTGGGCGCACGCCAAAAGACCGCAGTCCTCACGGTTACGGCCGGGCGCACCCCGACATTTGACCGCGCTGGAACTGACGCCCCCGCCTCGTCGCCCCTCAATCCACCGTAATCCCCCGCTGCCGAATCACCCCGGCCCAGCGCGTCGTCTCCTTCTGGATCGTCTCGCCCAGTTGCCGTGGCGTGCCGCCGCCGACGTCCATGCCGAGCGTCGCGAGCTTGCTCTTCAGGCCCGGATCGGCCAGCACTTCGCCGGTCTGGCGGCTCAGCTGCTCGACGACCTCGCGCGGCGTGCCGGCGGGCGCCATCAGCGCGTACCAGGACACCGCCTCGAACTGCGCAAAGCCCTGTTCGGCGATGGTCGGCACATCGGGCAGCACGGCCGAGCGCCTGGCGCTGGCCACGCCGAGCGCGCGCAGCCGGCCGGCCTGGATATACGGCAGCGCCGCCGAGATCTGCGCGAACATCATCGTGACCTGGCCGCCGACGAGGTCGGTCATCGCCGGGCTGACGCCCTTGTAGGGCACGTGGATCAGCTTGACGTTGGCGTCGAGCTGCAGCAGTTCACCGGCCAGATGCGCCTGGCTGCCGGCTCCGGGCGAGGCGAACGTCAGCTTGCCGGGCTGCTGGCGGGCGAGCTTGAGCAGATCCCCGAGCGACCTGGCCTGGACGCCAGGGTGGACCACCAGCACGTTCTCGGCCGTCGCCAGCATCGTGACCGGCACCAGGTCGGCCGCCTTGTAGGGCAGGTTCGGCATCAGCGAAGGATTGACGGCGATATTGCCGACCGGCACCACGGCGAGCGTATAGCCGTCGGGTGCGGCCTTGGCGACGTGATCGACGCCGATCGTGCCCGCCGCGCCGGCCTTGTTCTCGACGACGACCGGCTGGCTCCAGCGTTTCGACAGGCCATCGCCCACCGCGCGGCCGAGCACGTCGGCCGGGCCGCCGGCGGCAAAGGGCACCACCAGCCGGACCGCCTTGGCGGGATAGGCTTGCCCGCCGCCGCCCTGCGCCGATGCGCCAGGCGGCACACTTGCCGCAAGCAGCGCGCCCAGTATCGTGGAAAGCAGACGCATCATCGTGAATCTCCCGAGTGAATCAGGCCAATGGATCGGAGGGGTGCGGCAAGGGCTTCGACAAAGGTTCTGACAGCGGCTCCGACAGTGGCTCCGACAGCGGCTGCGACGACGGTCGCGACGATGGCTGCGACAGCGGCGACGAAAGCCCCTGCGCCACCGGCGTCGCCGCGGTCAGCGCGACGCCCGCGTGGTCGGCCTCGCGCGCCCACCGGACCAGGCGCCGGTAATCGCCCGGCTCCACCGCGGCAAAGCGCGCCAGCCGCAGCGTGGCGAGCGCTTCGGCACAGTCCGGATCGCGATGCGCGTCCAGCAATGCCCCGCGCAGCCGCGCGGCAATCTCCTCGTCGATGCCGGGCGAGGCGACCAGCGGCGGAATCGGCGAGGACTGCGTCACCGCCAGCGTGCGCAAGGCGGCGATCCGCCCGGGCGCATGCAGACGCAGCAGGTCCAGCACATAACTGTCGACTACGCCAACCTCCGCCCTCCCTGCAATGACGGCATCGATCACGTCCTGCGGGGTCGGCGTGGCCGCTTCGGTCGGCAGATACAACGCCCCGTCGACCAGCCCGAACTCCATCAGATAGCGGCGCGGCGCGTTATAGCCGGAATTGGATTCCGGCAGCATGCACGCAAGGCGCGTGCCGAAGGTCTGCGCCAGCGAGGCGCACGGCGAATCGGCACGCACGATGAACTCGCTGAAGTAGCGCGGCAGGCCGCCATAGCGCGGCAGATCGGGCACCGGCGCCGCCAGCAACCGGTAGCGCACCGGCGCCGTCGCAAACGGATAGCCGCACATCAGCACGCAGGCGCAATCGTCGCGCTCCCACAGCGCGCGGATCGGCGCCGGCGCATCGTGCTCGACATAGGCCAACTCCACGCCGGCGCGCTGTGCCACGCGCATCAGCAGCGTCCGCCAGACCGCGCCGGCCTGCGGCGACACCGAGTACATGCGTGCATTGGCGATCATGCGTAGACCAGCCTTTGGCCGATGCCCATGCGCTGCGCCTTCTGCATGATCGCGTGGCCGAGCGCGATATCGCTGAGCGACAGGCCGCGATGCCAGAACAGATTGGTCTCGTCGTCGCTCTGCCGCCCGGGCTTGCGGCCGGCGACGATCTCGCCGAGCTCGGCGTACAGCGTCTGCTCCGACAGCTTGCCGGCCTCGACATGCGCGCGCAGCGAGCCGAACATGCCGCCCTTGCACTGGCTCCAGTCGTCGACCACCAGCTTGTCCATGATGTCGGTCAGCGACAGCTCGACCGCGCTCATCGTGCCGTAGGGCACGACGAAGGCGCCGCGCGAGATCCATTCGGTCTTCAGCAGCGGCGTCGGCCGTTCCAGCCGCGAGGCTTCGACGACGATATCGGCGCCGCGCACGCACGACTCCCAGTCCTCGGTCACGACGATCGGCTTGCCCAGGTCGCGCTCCAGCCTGGCGGCGAAGGCGTTGCGGCTTTCGGGGCGGCGCGAGTGCACGCGGATCTCGTCGAAGTCGAACAGACTGTCGAGCAGCCGGATATTCCAGTACGAGGTCCCGCGCGCGCCGATATGGCCCAGCACCTTGCTGTTGCGGCGCGCCAGATGACGCGCGCCCAGCGCGGTCAGCGCCCCGGTGCGGGCATCGGTGATGAAGGTCGCGTCGATCACGGCGACCGGCATGCCGGTGCGCGGGTCGAACAGGTTCAGCAGCGCCATTTCCGACGGCAGGCCCTGCTTGTAGTTGTCGACGAAGTCGCCGACGATCTTGACCCCCGCCAGCCCGAGCGGCGCGACATAACCGCGCAGCACATTGAAGTGCCCGTTGAAGGCGGGGTCCGGGATCAGATGCATGCGCGGCTCGATCACGGTCTGCCCATTGCCCTGCGCCACCAGCCCCTGCTCGACCGCGGCAAGGATCTCCGCGTCGGTCATCGCCAGCTGCGCGATGTCCTTGCCGTTGAGGTAGGTCAGATGGATGTCGCTCATACCGTCTCCTGATGTCGTGGATCGTCGAATCGTGGATTCGTCGAAATCAGTGTAGGGAGCGCGGCCATGACTGTCATATGCTTATATATCGGTGACGCTTAACATCGTGTTATGTCATGAAAATCAATCTGCGCCAGATCGAAGTCTTTCGCGCGGTGATGCTGACGGGCTCCATCAGCGCCGCCGCCAAGCTGCTGTACGTCTCGCAGCCGGCAATCAGCCGCCTGCTGTCGCATACCGAGCAGCGCCTGGGCTTCGCGCTGTTTCGCCGCACCAAGGGAAGGCTGTATCCGACGCCGGAAGCGCGCCGCATGCTGGCCGAGGTCAACTCGGTCTACGAGGGCATCGAGCGCGTCAACGAGATCGCCGAGGACCTGGCGGCGAACCGCACCGGCAGCCTGCGTGTGTCGTGCAGCCCCAATCTGGGGCAGACGGTGCTGCCGCGCGCGATCGCGCGCTTTCGCCTGGCGCATCCCGAAGTGCGGATCGTCGTGCGCACGCAGATTCCGGCCAATATGCTGCGCGCGCTGCTGTCGGGGCAGGTCGAGTTGGGCGTGTCGACCATGCCGCTGACGCACCCGAATCTGGAGGCGCGCGTGCTGGCGCGCAATCCGCTGGTCGCGCTGGTGCCCGAGGGCCACCGGCTTGCCGGGCGCAGTGCCGTGCGGCCGGCCGAACTGGCCGGCGAGGCGCTGATCGGCTACGGCGACGACGTGCCCTTCGGCCTGCTGATCCGCGAGATGTTCGGCGGCGAGGCGGACCAGCCCGATTTCAGCGTGCAGGTGGAACAGGCCCACGTCGCCCGTGCGCTGGCGCAGGCGGGCGCCGGCATCGCGCTGGTCGACGCGATGACGGTATTCGGCCAGAGCTGGCCCGACATCGTCGCGGTGCCGGTCAGGACCCGCGTCACGGCATCGGCGCAGATCTTCCATGTCGAGACCGAGCCGCTGTCGCGGCTGGCGCTGGACTTCGTCGATACGCTGGTGGCGATGATGAAGCGGTAAGGCGCAATGCTGCACGCCACCGCATAGCGCCGCGCACTGCCGCTCACCGCCGCCCCCCCCGCTCACCGCGGCTCACGGCCGCGCTCCGCTTGCCGGCCTTCCGCTAATGCACGATCCCGCCCTTGACGAAGCGCACCGGCTCGGCGTCCATCCGCAGCAGCAGCGCAGTCAGCCCATCGGGTGCAGGCTTGCCGCCCGATGCTGACTTCGCCGGCTGGCCCGACTCGCACAGCAGATCGGCATCGGACCAGCCCTTCTGCTGCGGCGTGCCGCGTGCACGCAGCCAGCCGTTGCGATCGGCCAGCAGCTCGGTGCCGGCAAGGCGTTCCGGCGCGACGCCGCCAAGCCGCGCGACGATATCCCAGGCCTGCGGCGACACCGCCGTGCACTCGCTGCGAAACTGCGGCACGGCGGCGGGCGGCCTGCCGTCGGGCGTCACCAGCAGCGTGAGAAAGCGTGGATCCTCGAGCGGAATGCGATCGGGCGAGCCGTCGAAGGCGACCAGCCGCAGCCGCTGGCCGTCGCGCCACCGCGCCAGCCGGCGCGGCGCATCGGCGCCGCAGCGTATCGCCATATCGGGAACCGGTACCGCCATCGGCCAGCTGCCGGCCGACTTCGCACCCTCGCCCGCCGCGAGCGCCTTGGCGTAGTCGAGCACGGCCCAGATTTCGTCATCGCGCAATACGCCGGCAAACGCCGGCATCACGAGGCGACCATCGTCATCGCGCATGCCATCGGCGATATGCCAGAACAGCTCGCCATCGGCACGGCGTCCGAGCAAGGGGCCGACCAGCGTTGGCGGCCAACGCGGCAGCGTCGCCGCCATCGGCCCTTCGCCGCGGCCGTCGTCACCGTGGCAGGCCGCGCAATGCTGCCCATAGATTCGCGCGCCGACGGCAATCGCTTCCACAGAAAATCCGGTCGGACTCGCATGAAAGCTGGTCGGCGCCGCCGGCACGAACAGCAGCGCCGGCGCAGGCCAGGGTGCAAACAGCAGGCTCGCGGCCGCGATCGTCAGCAACAGCACGCGCCGGCGCCGCCATGGCAGCGTGAGCACAATCGCCACCAGCGACAGCGCGACGGCGATCCCTGTCCACGCCAGTTGCCTCGCCACGCCGAGATCGATCAGCAGCGTTTCGCCGGCGATGCGATGGCCCCAGGGCCAGGCCGGCTGTCCGTGCGCGTCGCCGGTCAGCCCCAGCCAGTGCCATAGCCGCAGCAGGCCGAACTGCGCCTGCTCGACGATGGCCAACAGCGTATCGAGCCAGGGCGGCAATACCACGCCGTTCATCGAACCGTTCGCGCCGCGGCGTCCCCGAACGCTTCCCCCAACGCTGCCTTCAACGCTTGCGCCAACGCCTCCTTCAACGCACCCTCCAACGCCCCGTCCAACGTCTCCCGCAACGCTTCCTCCATCACCAGCTCGCGTCCAGTCCCAGATGCCGCAGCGCCTCGTGCCGCATCTCGGTCAGCCGCGGATCGCCGCGATGGCGCGGATACGGCAGATCGACCTCGATCTCCGCGCGGATGCGCGCCGGCCGATCGCTGAACACGATCACACGCTGCGCCAGGAACAGCGCCTCCTCGACATCGTGCGTGACCAGCAGGGCCGAGAACCCGGCGCGTTGCCACAGCGCGACCAGCTCGCTCTGCATCGCCAGCCGCGTCAGCGAATCGAGCTTGCCGAGCGGCTCGTCCAGGACCAGCAGGCGCGGATCGTTGACCAGCGCACGTGCCAGCGCCACGCGCTGCGCCATGCCGCCCGACAGCTGATGCGGAAAGGCGCGCGCGAAGTCCTTCAGGCCCACGCGTTCGAGCGCCGCGTCGACGCGATGATGTTCGCGGCCGAGCAGCCCGCGCGCCTGCAGGCCCAGCGCCACATTGTCCCAGACGCGCCGCCACGGAAACAGCGTCGGATCCTGGAACACGACGATGCGCGACGGGTCCGGCTCGGCGATCGTCGCGCCGTCCTGCAGGATTTGACCCTCCACCGGCGCATCGAGGCCCGCAACCAGTCGCAGCAAGGTCGACTTGCCGCAGCCGCTGGGCCCCAGCAGCGCGACGAATTCCCCCGGCTCTACCTTCAGATCGACCCGGTCGAGCACCTGCAGCCGTGTCTCGCCGTCCCCGAACCAGTGGCTGACCTGTCGTACCTCGATGCGCGCGCCGGCTCCCTCGCGCTCAATGACCCCACCCGTCCCGTCGTTCTTTTGTGGATGCAACCCTGCCGGTCCCTGCACCGCGGTCGCCTTTGCCTTGTCCGCAATCGCCGCGCTCACCATTTGACGGTCCCCTTCTGCCACGACAGTGCCCGGTCGCGCAGCGCGAACAGCAGCGTGATCACCCCGGAAAACAGCAGCGCCATCACGATCAGCGCCGCGTACATGTTGACGTAGGAGGCCCAGCCCTGCGCCCAGGTCAGGTACCAGCCGAGCCCCGACTTGACGCCCATCATCTCGGCGGTGACCAGCACCGAGAACGACGCGCCCAGCCCCATGAACAGGCCGACGAACACCTGCGGCAAGGCCGCCGGAATCGCCACGCGGAGCACCAGGAACCAGCCCGACGCCCCCATCGTGCGCGCCACGTCGTAGTAGCGCTTGTCGACGCTGGCAACGCCCGACCACGTCAGCACCGCCACCGGAAAGGCCGTGGCCAGCGCGATCAGGAACACCGCGGCCGAATAGCTGGACGGGAAGAAGTAGAAGGTCAGCGGCAGCAGGGCCGTCGACGGCAAGGGGCCGAGCACGCGCAGAACCGGATGCACCCAATAGCCGATCCGCCGCGACCAGCCGATCGAGACGCCGATCAGGAAACCGACCACCGCGCCGTGCGCGACACCGAAGCCGAGCAGCTTCAGCGTGTTCAGCGCGCTGTCGCCGAGCCGGCGCCAGTCGTCGAGATAGACCTCGATCAGCGCCTGCGGCGGCGCGAAGAACGGCGTCGGCAAGGTTCCGGTCTTGGCGGTCAGGAACTCCCAGCCGGCCAGCACCAGCGGCAGCGCGACCAGCCAGGGTCCGGCGCCGCGCAGCGCCGTCCAGCCGCGGCGCCCCGCCCACACGCGCGCACCGATTGCCGCGGACAGCGCCAGCGCCGCCGCCACGGCCA